>JALSSG010000023.1 GCA_026984355.1 Hydrogenothermaceae bacterium | reverse complement strand
CTGTATACCATATTATCCAGAAAGTCCTGTTAATGAAAATGATGAAGACATAACAGCTTTGTCGCAGGTTCAAAATTACCTTTATATTATAAATCCTGAGAATTTTGAGAATAAAAGACAATTTATAAATACATTAAAAGATACAAATTACGATTTACTTGTTATTGATGCTACCTTTGATGGCTTAAGGTTTTTAAAGAAAAAAGATATAAAAAAATTAAAAATAAAAGCAAATGGTGGGAAAAGATTAGTTTTAGCTTATTTAAGTATTGGTGAAGCTGAAGACTACCGCTGGTACTGGAAAAGATGGTGGTGGAAATTTGTAAAAAAAGATTTACTTGGACCAGAAAATCCAGATTGGGAAGGAAACTATTTAGTAAAATACTGGAAAGGCTTATGGAAAAGGATAGTCAGAATTTATATAAGAAAAATAATGCGAGCTGGTTTTGATGGTGTATTCCTTGACAAAGTAGATTCTTATGAAACCTGGGAAGAAATTACAGGTTGTAGTTTTTATAATTAAGGTTTTACAATAACACAAAAACTGCCTTCAGGTATATATTCTGCCCATGCCTTTTTTATATCTTCTTCTTTTACCTTTTTTATAAAGTCTACATATTTTTCATCCATCTCATAGCCAAATCCTACTACTTCAAACCAACCAATATACCATGATTGTTTTGCTCTGGTTTGGTGGTCTAAAAGATAGTGACCTATAAATTTTTCTTTTGCTGTTTTTATCTCTTCTTCTGAGACACCGTTTTTTATGCTGTTTACTACCTGATATATACCTTCTAAAGCTTTTTCTGTGTTTTGTGGAGCCGTTCCCATATAAACGAATAAGTTTCCTACATTAATTCTGGTAGGATAGAAAGAACCTACAGCATAAGCAAGACCTCTTTTTTCTCTTAGTTCTTGAAACAATCTTGATGTAAAACCATTACCTAAAATTCCATTTAGTACTTTGAAAGGAAAATAGTACTTTTCCTTAGCTTTTGGAGCATTATATGCTACTACTATAGTAGTTTGAGCTCCTTCTCTTGTTAGAGTTTTACAATCTTTACCTTTTATTTTTACATCTACTGATGGGTATTTGTAGTTTGATTTTTTTAATTTTGAAAATGTTTCTTTTATTAATGGTTTTATAGATTGGTAGTCTGTATCACCAACAATAGAAATTACAAATCTACCTCCTTCTAAAATCTCATTCCATCTTCTTTTTATATCTTCTATCTTAATTTTTTCAATGTCTTGTATTTCTCCTAAAGTACTATACTGATAGGGAGTTCCTTTATATATCTCTTTTCTAAGTTCATCTAAGGCATAAGAAAAACCTTCTTCTTTTTTTGCTTTTATCTGAGCTATAGTGTTTATCTTTTCTTGGGTTAGCTTATCTTCAGGAAATAAAGGATTAAAGAGCATATCTTTTATACGTTTTAATGCTTCTTCTAAGTCTTCTACTTTAACAGCAAATTCTATTGTTGAGTATTCATCTCCTGCTGATGCAGATATATAACCTCCACTGTCTTCAAACAACTGATGGAACGAGGAAAAATCGTAGTTTTTTGTTCCTTTTAATAAAAGTTTAAATGTAAGGTTTGTTAAACCTTTTTTTCCTTCTGGGTCTTCTATACTTCCGCCTTTTACAAAAATTGTTCCTGCAATTATACCTTTTCCCTGTGTTTGTTTGAATAAAACAACAGCATTATTGTCTAAAATATCTTTAATCACTCTATTTCCTCCCTGATAACCAAAGCTAAAAGTACTAAGAAATATTAATAAAACAAAAAAAACTCTATACATTTTTACTCACCGAAAAACAAAAGTTAAACAAATTTTAACAGTTATTATTGGACTAATTCAAATATTGCAGAAAGGCCACCCATATATTGAGGATAATAGTCGTAGTATTTTAGTCCGTTTCTTGGATCGAATTCTTGCTGAAGTACTAAAGTACCATTCCATATATGTTGTAAAGATATACCTCCTCTATTTCCCTGTCCTAGCACTATTTGAAAATTAGCTTCAGGTATGTGTAAAAGTGTTTTTATATTTAGTAATACAGGATGAATATAATGAGGTCCTATTAAAGGAATTCCTATTACATCAATAGCTATAGGTGCTTCAGAGATATAAATTTTATACTTATTCACATTTCCAGTTGTAGTTATGTACTGAATGTTTACTATTCCTGAAGGTATATATCCTATTCCTGCATTAGTTAGCATTCTATAAGTCTTAGATATTGTGGCTACAGGAGGAAAAGTATTTACTTTAGGTACAGATATGTAAAAGTGTCTTATATATCTTTGTTTAGCTACAGTACTGCTTCTTCCTTGAGTATCAAAGGAAACATCCATAGTTGTAAGTTCTGTTATCAGTCCTGTTTTTCTATCATAATTAATTACAGTTTTTTTAATGTTTCCTCTTATATTACACTCTAATATATAAGTTCCTGGATTACCACTTACCTGACAGTTTGGAGGAGCTTGTTTTTGTAATGTTTCTCTATCTGCCTGTTTAGGGTCTAAGTAGAATAATCCTCCGGTTGTTATATCTCCTAAAGGAATAACTTCTACATTATAAAAAATCCCTGAAAATTGTGAGCCTAACATGGTATAAGTGGTACCGTAAATACCTGTGTTATCTACCTGTAAAACAAGGAAAATTTTATATCCTACTCCATATACTCCTGAACCTCTAACAGTTCCTATATTTGTACCTGCACCACCTTCATATGAGTAAACTACAACAAGTCCTGGTTTAATCCATGATGGATACGCAAAACTAAGGCATATAGTAGATAAAATTAAAATCAAGATTTTTAAGGCTTTCATAGCAAAAGCCTCTAAAGTGGGTTCTTTATAAAAATATATTTTCTGTTATAAAAGGTTCAATTCTGATAAAAGTTTTTTATGCAGGATAATGTAATCTAGTTTATATTTAAGATATTTTTTCATAGTTTTTAATGTGTATATTTCTCTTTGATTTATTAAAAAAAGAGTTCCAACTCCTGCTTTTAACTTTTTCCTTTCTATTTCCTCAAGTTTTTTTACTAGTTCAATTTCTCTTATTATATTTTCTATATTCTTTTCCAAAGTTTCTTTTGTTTGGAATATATTATTTATCTTAGTTTGAATTTCAATTTTAATTTTTTCTAATTTTTTATCCAGCAGATACAAATTTTTACCAATTTCTATAGATTTTCCTATATATTTTCTTCTTTCTAAAGGATAAGATATGTCTATAGAAAGTTTATATCCTTCATCATATTTAAAGTCCTGAACACCATAAATTGAAACGGTAAATTTAGGATATTTTAGTAAGGAAAAAAAAGATTTTTCTTGTTTTAATTTTTCTTTTTCCAGTAATAGAAAATATAAGTCTGGTCTGTTATTTATAGCTATCTCTAAAGCCTTTTTTTTGTCTATAGAAAATGAAGGTAGTTCTAAATAAGATGGTAGTTCGTACTCTTTTGTAAATTTTTCTTTTGTTATGTTTAAATATTTTATAAATTCATTTAGGTAAATTTCGTAATTATTTTTTGCTTTTAATACCCTTTGTATTCTGTTTATAATGTGTTGATTTGCTTCTAATTCATATACTTTAGGTAAAGCTCCTTTTTGTATTTTTTGTTTTATAAAAGCAATTCTATTTTTGGCTTTATTTAATAGCTCTTCTTCAAGATTTAATAACTGCTTATAGTAGATGGCTTTATAGTATGAACTAATTATTTTAAGATAGAGTTTTCTAAACTTATTTTGAAATTCAAAATCAATCTGTTTTATTTGTAGGTCTGTTAAAAATAGGTTTAGTCTTCTTTTATCTATTTTATTTTTTAATTGAAAAACAGGTATTTTTAGACCTATCTGTAATTCTCCATATTCCCCAGTTTTTATATTATTAAATTCTTGAACTCCTGTAGCTTTTCTATAACCAGCTAACAGCTCTATACTATTGAAAAATGGCTTTTTTATAAAAATACTTGTGAATTTTCCAGTACTGACTGGATAGTCCTTTCTTTCGTATTTTCCGTACAGTATAGTATCAAAAAATCCTTCGTAATATTTTCTTTTCCCTTGATATACATGTTTTTTCCCTATAATTGTGTATATATACGGATTTTCTTCTGTTAAAAAATCTTTTATCTTACTTTCAGTTAAAATCTCTTTTGCTGTGGTAGTGTTAAAAATAAATAGAAAAGATAACAAGATAAAATACATCTTTTAATGCTCCTTATAAGGGTCTACCATTTTAGGAGGAAAGGCGTTAACTCTTCTCCATATTTCGTACCACATAGGTACTGTAGATAATCTTACCCAGCCAGTTGCTTTTGTTCCTATTCTAAGTGTATCAGGAGGAGGCCATGGTTCATTAGGGTCTTCTACTACATATGCATAATAATAACCATCTTCATGAAGAATAGGGTCAACTTTTTCTATAATACCTCCAAAAGTTCCAAATCGTATTACTGGCCATCCAGGTATCTGCAGAGTAGGCCATCCATAAAACTGAATACGAACATGTAAACCTTTTTTTATAAGTGGCATATCAAAATCGCTGACTTTAAGAAGAACGGCTCTTTTGTTTACTGTAGGAGAAAAAAGTATTATTTTTTCACCTTTTTTTATATATTGGTTTTTATCATTTTTTAAGATTCTAACAACATATCCATCTTTTTCTGCATATATGGTTGAAGTTTTAAACTTTGAAAGTTTAGATTTTGCTTTTTGTAGCTCTTTTTTGTATTTATTTATTTTATTTTTTGTTGAAAATATATTTTTCTGTGTTTCGTTGATTTTTATTTTCATATCTCTTTCAAATTTTTCTTTCTCTTTTTGTGTTATCTCAAGACTTTGTTTTTGTATCTGTATATCTATAAAAACTTTGTTTAGTTCAGCTTTTGCTTTTACTAATTTGTTTTCTGCTAATTCTAACTTTCTTTTTGATTCTATACCTTCTTCATATAGTTGTTTAATCCTGTTATAGTTTATGTTTACTATCTCATAATTTTTTTCTAAAGCTATCTTTTTTATATTTAGACTTTCTATTTTTTGTTTTATCTGATTAATTTTTCTATCATATATCTGTAGACCTGTTTTTAAGTTTTTTTCTAAATTATCTTGCTTTTGATAAAGGGTGTTTAATTCTTCTTCACTGTTTTTTAACTGGTGTTTAGTGTTTTTTATTATTAGTTTTAATCTTTCCATTAGCTTTTTGTCTAAATCTACCATACTGAATAATTTTTGCCCTTTTTTACAAAC
>JALSSG010000022.1 GCA_026984355.1 Hydrogenothermaceae bacterium | reverse complement strand
AACAACTACTAAATCCCCATCATTAATTTTAAAACTTTCTATAGACTGTTTTGTGTAAGGAATTTCCTTTATTATTAACTCTTTATTTGAAGCTCTATAAACCTTTAAACCATATTTATAAGTAGAAGGCAGAAAACCACCTGCTAACTTAGCAAGCTCTTCTAAAGATATTTCAGATTTTAATTCATAAATAGCAGGTCTTTTTACCATACCTGTTATAGCTGCAGTTTTACCAATAGGAGGTACATATATAGTATCTCCCTCTTTTATCTTTATATCTATAGGTTCTCCAAAAATGAAAAGTTTATATAAATCAATAATTAATTTTTTCTTTTCTCCATTTACGTTTCTTGTTAAAACTATATTTCTAAGTGAACCACTTTTAGTAATACCGCCTGCATAAGAAAGTGCATCTAATACAGTGTTCACTCCTGTTACCATTACAATACCAGGTCTTTCAACGAAACCTGTAATATACACAGGAAATTCTCTGAGCTTTCCAATTGACAACTCTAATTCAAAATTCTTTATTTTCTTAGAAAAAGCTTTATTTAAAAGCTTTTTCACCTTTTTTATTGGCATTCCCCATACATAAAACACACCTAACTTTGGAATAAATACTTTTCCTTCTCTGTCAACCTCTAAAGGATAAAAACCTTCCATGTTCAAAATATCTATAGGGTCTCCCCACAAATATAGATATAAAGTATCACCAGGTCCCACAATATAATCTTCACCAACTGGAAGGAATTTTTCCAAAAGCTCTTTTTTCTTAAAAAATTCGTAGCCAAATTGTTTTAAATCTACTTTGGCTCCACTTAATTCGTAATACATCTTTTCTATTAAAGATTTTTTTTCTTCTTTAGTTTCTTCCTTTTTTTCTAATCTACCTTGAGGTTGTTTTTCCTCTGATACAGTTTCAGATTTTCCTTGTAGGAATTCCTTTTTTTGTAAATCTTCTTGTTCTTGTAAAAGTTTTTTCTTTTTTTCTTCAGAATTATATTTATTCAAAAAAACTTTTTCCTTTAGCTGTTTCATATAAACCTGATTTAAATCCTCATTTCCAATAACATTTTTTTCAATACCAAATGAAAAAGATATAATTAATAAACTCAAAAATAATATTACTCCCCTTAACATCTATTAACCTCTAATGTGATTTTGATTTAGAATATTATACTTAAAAATACAAAACAAAAAGGAGAAATAAATTATGATAAAAGTTGCCTGGAGTACTGCACATCAGGAATTTATAATATCTGACCATTATTATTTTTCAAAACTTCAAAGATATACACGAGAAAACAACATAATTGTAGAAGAGATTGATGATATAAACAAATTTCCAGATTATGACACTATAGTTTTTAACTATCCTGAAATCCCATTTAAAAAAGATGAAGTAGAATTTTTATCTGAACTTATAAGAAAAGGAAGAAAAATACTCATATTTGGGTACTATAAAAATGAAGATAGAATAGCAGATACATGTAATAGCCTAACAAAAGAATTTGGCATAGTATTTAATGGAGATATAATAGTAGATACAGAAAACAACTATGAAAAAGATGACCTTCTAATTACAACCACAAAAATAAAACATTTTAAAGACAATGTTAATAAAGTTATGCTTGCATGTACAGACTCAATTACAATTGAAAATGAACTGGTAGAGCCTCTAGTTTATGCAGAAGATACAGCAATATCAAAGTCTGGAAAAGAAAAAATTCTTTTTGCTGAGTATAGAGATTTAGGCTCTGGAGGGGCTCTTATTGCTGGTGGAACATGTGTTTTCTGGGATAACTACTCTATAGATTTATATAATAACAAAGAATTCTCACTAGACCTTCTTTCCAGGTAAAAAGAATGAATATAAAAGAAGGAGAATTAATAGAATTAACAGATAACAAAAATGTATTTTTCCTAAAACTAAAATCTGGAGAAATCTTTGGAACACATAAAGGAGATATAAAACATGATGATATTATCGGAAAACAATATGGAGATACAGTTAAAACCCATAAAGGAAAAGAATTTTTAATATTAAAACCTACTCTTTATGAAATAATAATGCATGGTATAAAAAGAAAAACCCAGATTATATATCCGAAAGATTCTGCATACATAACATTAAAGCTTGGAATAACCTCAGGAATGAAAGTATTTGAAACAGGAGTAGGAAGTGGAGCCCTCACAATAGTAATGGCAAATGCTGTAAAACCAGATGGTATTATATATGCATATGAAAAAGAAGAAAAACATTTAAAAATAGCAAAAGAAAACATTAAACTTGCGAGATTAGAAAAATATGTAAAACTAATACACAGGGATATATCAGAAGGCATAGAAGAAAAAGATTTTGATGCTGGTTTTATAGATGTTAAAGAACCGTGGAAATATATTAAACAGTTAAAATCCATTCTAAAAAAAGGAGCTCCTATAGGTTTTTTAGTCCCTACTGTAAATCAAATACTAAAACTTTTAGAAGAACTAGAAAAAAATAACTTTCTGAAAATAGAAGTAAAAGAGATACTACTAAGGGAATACAAACCTGTTGTCGAAAGATTTAGACCAGAAGATAGAATGGTTGCCCATACAGGATATTTAATATTTGCAAGGAATAAATAAAAATGGATAGTTTTTTAAAAATAAATACAGAAAAACTGTATGCAGTAATAGGAGATGTTCATGGATGCTACTATGAGTTAAAAGAGTTAATAACGAATCTACAAAGCAAATATGGAAAAGATATTCTTATAATTTCTGTTGGAGATAATGTAGACAGAGGAGATTATAATCTAAAAACTTTAGACCTTTGTATTGAACTATTTAACGAAGGAAAATTTATAGAAGTACAGAGTAATCACATGGATAAATTTGTAAGATGGTTAAAAGGTAGTAATGTAAAAATAAGCTACGGGATGCAAAAAACTGTTGATGAATTTTTGAACTTACCAAAGACAATACAAGAACAATATAGAAAAAAGATTATTGAATACTATTCATCAGCACCCTTATATGTAATAGTAAATAAAGAAACTGTTATAGCACATGCAGGTATCAAAGATGATATGATAGGAAAAACAGGTAAAAAAGTAAAAAGCTTTGTATTATATGGACAAACAACAGGAAGGTATACACCAGAAGGATTTCCAGAAAGGCTAGACTGGACTAAAGAAAGAAAATTAAAAGCCAATTCTCCAAAAATAGTTTATGGACACGTAGTTTTTCAAAAGCCTTATATCAATAATAAATGTTATGGAATAGATACAGGCTGTGTATTTGGCAATAAATTAACAGCTTATATTCCTCAAATAGATACATTTGAGTTTGTAAAAGCTAAAAAAACATATTACACCTTTGATTCACTATCATGGACTACGTAGCACTTAGAAAAAGTCATATAAAATTTAAAAAAGACACTCAGATACTAAAAAGTAAAGACTTTGAAAATTTACAGAAAAAAACAGAAAAAAAACATGAAAAATGGTTTTTTTCAGGGTGTAAACACATTACAGAAAGACATTATACAGAAGCAATAAAACACCTTCAGCTATCAAATACAAAGGATGCTTTATTACTGTCTGTTCTAACGTCATTAAAAATTATGGATGAATTTCTACTAACACAATATATAGAAGAACTAAAAGAAGATAAAAGAAATCTACAGATTTTAAACAGATATAATATAACAATTATATTTTCATACAAAAACAAGGATATAAATATAGATGAAAAAAGTATTTATCCATTAGTTTCTTCCATACTTAACAGGTAAACCATACTTTTTCCACTCAATTATACCGCCTTTTAAGTTATAAACTTTTTTAAATCCTAATTTTTCTAAATACTTAGCAGCAACTAAACTTCTATTACCACTTCTACAATATACAAAAACAGGATAATCTTTATACTTTAAAAGTTTATCTGCGTATTTCGGAAGAACCTGTATGGGAAGAAGATTTGAGTTTGGAAGATGTCCATCTTTCTCGTATTCATATGGAGTTCTAACATCTAATAAAATAGCCGTTTTTGTTTTAGATAATTTCTCAAAAAAACTCTTTGGGTCTAAATTTTTTATATCAGCAAAAGATAAATAAACAAACAATAAAAATGTTGAAATTATATATATAAACCCCTTCATAATTAACCTCTTAAATATTAGAATAATCTTATAAAAGAATAATATACTTATAACTTATATTCAATGATTTTTTTCAGATAGCAGCATCTAAAAGAACATCCTCACAATTACAATTTAATTTATCTGGCAGTTCAGGAACAAAATCTAATATCAATCGCTTAATCTGATTATTTTTTTTATGCATCATATCTATAACTTCTTTAGAAGTAAGCCTATCTGAAGATATACCAGCTGCAGGATTTGTTACTACACTAAGGGAAACAAAATGCATATTTAGTTCCCTTGCAAGTACAACCTCAGGAACCAAAGTCATACCTACAACATCAGCTCCAAGCAAAGAAAAAGCCTTTATCTCAGCAGAAGTTTCTAATCTAGGACCTTCTGTAGCTATATAGGTAGCATTTTTTACAAATACAAATTCTTTTTCATTTAAAACTCTTTCTAAAATAGCTTGCATATGTGAACAAAAAGGCATAGAAACATCTATATGAACTACCTTCTTTTCATTAAGATACTCACTTACTGTATCATTTATACCTGTATCATCACTCTTAGAATAAATCCCTTCATAAAAAGACAATGGTCTAGATTTAGTAAAATCTATGAATTGATTAACGATAACAAAATCACCAGGTCTTAAAACAGGATTTATCCCACCTACAGCACTTATAGAAAAGATTTTGTTAACACCAAGTTTTCTAAACCCCCATATATTTGCTCTATAATTTATAAGATGAGGCGGATATTTATGTCCCTTTCCATGTCTTGGTAAAAAAATAGCTTTCTTTCCTTTAATATCTGCAACTACATAACTATCACTTGGTTTTCCAAATGGTGTATCAAGTTCTATATGCTCTAAAACCTTTATACCTTCAACATCATAAAGACCACTTCCACCTATTATTCCTACCATATCAATCTCCTTGAATATAAAAATTTAACAGAATATTATTTTATAGAACTTAAAATAACAAGGATAAACAAAATGGAAGAAGTTATAAAATCTCCAGCAAAAGTTAATCTAGGCTTATGGGTTTTAGAAAAAAGAGCTGATAACTATCACAATATATACACAGTAATCCACACTGTAGCTTTATATGATGTCATTACAATAAAACCTTCCTATAAGCTAAAAATTGAATTCACAAAC
>JALSSG010000021.1 GCA_026984355.1 Hydrogenothermaceae bacterium | reverse complement strand
TTTGAAAAATGTATTTAAACATTGTTTCCCAGTTATCTATATGAATTGATTTGAGCAATCTATCATCTAAACTTTCAGCAACAACATTTTTAAATCTTTCAATCTGAAGTTTTTCATTCTGTAAATCTGCTAAAAAATAAATGGAAGGTTTATTTTGTATAAACTTTTCAATAAGAGTTGTTTTACCAACTCTTCTTCTTCCGTAAATTACAATAAATGATGAACCCTTTTTACTGTATTCCTTTTCTAAAGTTTCTAACTCCCTTTCTCTATTTATAAACCTCATCAAATCTCCAAAATCGTTTTTAAATTATAATAAACTGAAAACGAAAAAATGCAATTTCTTGAAAAGATAAAAATAAGCAGGCTGAAAGTAAACTATTACTTTATCTGCAAAAGAAAACTGTGGCTTTTTGACAGAAAAATAACAATGGAAGAAACTTTTGAAAAAGTTATCCTTGGTACAATCCGCACAAGATTAGCTGTAAAAGTTTTTTTAATTTTTTTCTAAAAAATTTGTATATTATTTTAAAATACTCAAAAAAGTTAAGGGTCAGGTAAATGCTAAATTTTTCACAAATAAAAGGTCTTCTTTTAGATTTAGATGGAGTTTTGTACATTATTGATAAACCTATTGAAGGAGCACAGGAAACTTTAGACAAATTAAGAGATAGATTTAAACTTAGATTTATTACCAATACTACCACAAAGCCTAAAAAAGCAATCTATCAAAAACTAATAAAAATGGGATTTAATGTAAAAGAAGATGAGATATTTTCTGCCCTTGAGGCTACAAAGCAGTATCTAAAAGAAAAAAACGCAGGAGCTTTTTTTATACTTACAGACGAAGCTTTAAAAGATATGGAGGATATACCTGAAGAACCTGTAAACTATGTAGTTGTAGGAGATGCAAGAGATAACTTTACTTATCAAAATATGAATAAAGCTTTTAGATACCTTATGAAAGGTGCTGATTTAATTGCAGCTGCAAAAAACAAGTATTTCAGGGATAAAGACGGAGAACTTTCTTTAGACTGTGGAGGTTTCGTTGTTGCATTAGAGTTTGCAACAGGAAAAAAGGCAAAGCTTATAGGAAAACCTAATAAAGACTTTTTCTTACTTGCAGTCAGGTCAATGGGATTAAAACCAGAGGAAGTAGCAGTTATAGGAGACGATATAGAAGCAGATGTTAAAGGTGGTATGGATGCTGGTTTGAAGGGTATTTTAGTAAAAACAGGAAAGTTTACTCCAGATGACCTAAAGAAAGGTATAAAGCCAGATTTAGTTATAGAAGATATAAATCAGCTTTTAGAGTTTATTTAATCTATTTCTTAAATTTACAAGCATTTGTGGGTAATCTGTAGCTAATGCATCAGCTTTTCTTTCTATCATTTTTATTGCTGTTTCCTCATCGTTTATTGTCCACACAACAACCTTTAATCCAACTTTGTGGGCTGTGTAATTCGCTTTTTCTGTTGCTATTTTATAGTATGGAAGGACAAAATCAGCCTTTAGTTTCTTTGCATCAAATATCCTTCCCGGTGGTTTCATATATATAAGACCGGTTGTTATTTCTGGCGCAAGTTTTTTAGCTGTTTCTAATGCTTCATCATAAAAACTTATAATGGCTGTCCATTCTAAAGCTTTATACTTAAAAATTAACTCAAGGACACTATCTGTTGTCTCTGGTTCTTTTATTTCTATAAACATCCCAGCTTTACCGTTAACTGTTTCCAAAGCCTCCTGTAAAGTAGCTATAGGCTCACCATCTATCTCTATGTTTTCTTTTATAAACTTTAAATCAAGCTGTGATGGTTTTATGGCTCTACCTGTAAGCCTTTTAAAATCAGGGTCGTGTAATAGTATTAGTTGGTTATCTTTTGTTCTTCTAACGTCTACTTCTATAATATCTGCTCCAGATTTTATTCCATACTCAATAGCAGAAATTGTATTTTCTGGCTTTACTCCCTTTGCACCTCTGTGTCCTACTATAGCAAATGGCTTTTTATTTAGAATAGTTAGTATCTTCACAAGCTTCTCCTTTTATTTTGTATAAATATCTGTTAGAAGCCTTATTATTTTGTCTTTTAAAGGTAAATTTTTTATTGCCTGTTTTTTTAACTGATTTATTTCTGGTTCATATTGAGCAATTCTTTCTATGCAGTCTATGAATGAAAGAGCCTGTTTACTTTGATTTTCTAAAATACAGCTTTTGATAGCTTCTTTTAAAATATTTTTATGAAAATCATTTATTGGAACATCATAATCCACGTCTACAGCCATAGCTATATATTTTGCAGATTTTTTTATGTTTCCTTGTTTTTTTTCTTTTTCTGCTAATTTTAAAAGGTCTATAGCTATCTGCTTAAAATATCTATCTTCAGAAGGATTAAGGTAAGAAGCTGTTTGTAATTCTTCAATAGCTTTTATATACTCTTGCATTCCTTCATAAGCCTTAGCTGAAAGTTCATATAAAATAACAGCGTTGTTATCCAGCTTCTTTCCTCTTTCAATGTAGCTTATAGCTTCTTCAAAGTTTTCTGTTTCTATTAAGATTTTTGCCATCTGTATATAAAAGTCTAAGCTTTTTTCTCCAGTAATATTTTTTAGTATATTTAAAGCTTTTTCTTTGTTTCCTTTTGAAAAATAAGCTTGAGCTAAAAGAAGATAAGCTTCTTTGTTTGATGGATTTAACTGTATAACTTTTTCTAAATCTTTAATAGCTTTATTAACTTCTCCAGTTTTTAGATATAATCTTCCTCTTTCAAGATAAGCTTCTTCATAATCAGGCTTAAGCTGTACTGCTTGAGAAAAACTTATTATAGCTGTGTTTAATCTTTCTTCTGTTAATTCAAGAGAATATATTTTTCCCATCCAGAAGTGAAGCTGTGGAACATCATAATTTTGTTGTAAGGCTTCATCAAGCATAGACATAGCTTTGTCATAATCTTTGTTTTTAAAGCTTTCAATAGCTTTCTCTAAATAATAGAGATAGTTTTCCTGTGACATTTTTATTCCTCCGAAATATAATAATTAACACTTTAAAATCTGGAAATTGTTGGTACATGATAAAAAAATTAACAAAAATATTTTTTAGGATTTTCATATCAGCATTTATAGCTTTTTTGTCTGTAAGCATAATTATACTAATTATTTTACTTCTTATTGTTAACCATAAAGTCTTCCTTAAATATGCTGGCATAGATATACAGCATGACTGTCAAATAGAAAAAGGACATTTTATATGCTCGTATTACAAAGCTACTGATAAAAATGGAAGATTTGAAATATCTTTTAATGATATAGAAGGGTATATAATACTTCACAATTTTTTAAGTGATAAGCCTATTTTTCAGGCAAAAATAGATAAATTTTCTGGATTTTATAATCCAAACAAAAAAGGTAAAAACAAACAATCTTTACTTCCTATATATTACTTTTATATATTTTCAAAATTCGTAAATATTAATCTACAAAATGGAAAATTTACAATTAAGGCAGAAAAACCTATAAAAATTAGTGATATAAATTTAAATATTGAAAATTCTTTAATTTATAATAAAAATCCAATAAAAATAACATTTAAAAACAATAAGGCATCAGTAAATAAACTATACTTAAAGCTTACAGAGTATACAGCGTTTTTAGAAGATTTATCAGGTGATTTTGAATTTTTAAATAACAAGCTTTATTTTTCATCTTCTGGATTTTTGACTATAACCAGAAAATTCTACTTAAATGGAACTATTAAGGCTCTAAATTTTTCATTTAAGGAAAATAAAATAAAAAGTTTAAAAGCGTTTTTTTCCATTAAAAAAACAACAAAATATAGACCTATAAATATCAGGGTTTTAACAGCAACAGAAGACTTTTTTAATAGTAAAGAAAAGTTAAAAATTTCCAAAATATCTACAATAGATCAGTATATTTTAAAAAACATAGATGATTTTTATGGAAATTCTAATGTTTATATAAACAACATTCAGATTGATAAATTAAAAATTAACCAAACAGATATAAACTTTTCTTTAGAAAAGAAAAAAGATAGACTTAAAGGAAAAACAAAGATAAATATATTTGATATATCACTAAAACAACGTAATCTAAAAGAAATTTTCATAGATGTTTCCTTCTTAAAGTGGAAATTTAATCAAGTTAATGGATTTATAAAAACACCGATTATCAAAGCTAATTTTTCATATGAAGATGCAAAAGCACCTGTTTTTAAACTTAATACCGAAGATATAAAGCTAAAAAAGATAATAGATTTTATAAATCCTAAAAAAAGGAATTTATTTTTAATAGAGGGAACCTCAAAGATTTCTTTAACATATTTTCCTTATAGCTCAACAACTAACGTTGATATAAAAACGAAAAATTTAAATTTATTTGGTATCTTATTTAAAAACTCAAATACATTATTGAAAATAGACATATTAAAAAATAAAGTTAACATAACAGGAACAGCAGAGAATAAAACAACAAGAGTTTTTTATGCAGGCAATATAAAAAATAAAAACATTTACCTTAATGTAAACTACAGCAATTTAGATTTAAAAGACCTTATTTTTACTAAAAAGTTTGAATTTTCATCAATAGTTTCTGGAAATGGATACATTAAAGGAAATCTACTATCTCCAGAGATAGTACTATATGGAACAGCAGACCAGATGAAATATAAACAAATACTTTTAAAGGATATAAATTACTCACTGTTTTATAAGAAAAAACAGTTAGTAGTAGTAGGTGAGAAAAAAGAAAAAAATATTTTAGCTAATGTTTTTGTAAAATTTGTCCCATTTTCTATGTTAATAGATATCTATGGTAAAAATTCAGATATAACTGCTGTAAATCCTTATTTAACATCACTACTGCCTAAAGTATTTGAGAAGATAAAACCTGAAAAAGCTACAGGCAATGTAAAGATAAAAGTGAAAAAAAATTTCTGGAACGTATATCTTGATATAGAAAAAGCTACAGCCTTTTTAACCCCTATTAAAGATGTAATATATGGTTATGGAAAAGGAACAATTTCAAAAGAAAAATCTAATCTAAAGATAAAATTCTACAACAATCAGATAAATATTTTTGGTAAAAAAGTATCTATAAAAGGAAATTTTGAGCTTTTAAATAAAGACTTCTTTATTGACCTGAATTCTGATAGGTTTGACGGACTGGATAAATTTAAAGGAAATGGATTTTTGTTTACTCAGATTGAAAAAAATTCAATAATTGGAAGTTTTTGGATTGAGGGGGAAAAAGGACAGGTAGAACTGTCAGATGAAACCTTAATATCAGGAACTTTAGAAAAGATAGGT
>JALSSG010000020.1 GCA_026984355.1 Hydrogenothermaceae bacterium | reverse complement strand
AGCTTACATCTGCTATCTGTTTTGACAGTTTCTCGTTTTGTATCATTCCATTTATGTTTAGACTTTCTACCACAAAGCAATCATACTGCTTGGTTATCGCAGACGAAACTTTGTGGAGAAAGTCTTTCCTCTTGTTTACTATTTTTTGGTGTTGTTTTGCTACTTTTTGCCTTGCTTTCTCATAGTTCTTGCTTCCTTTTTGTTTCCTTGATAGTTGTCTTTGTAGTTTGATTAGTCTTTTTTCTGCTTTTTGTAGGTATTTTGGATTTTCTATGTGGTATGTATTTTCTCCATCGTAAACCGTTGCAAATTCTTTTATCCCTACATCTATTCCTGCTGTTTTGTTTGATGGTTTTAGTGGTTGTATCTCTTTTCTGGTTAATACATTTAGATAGTATCTACTGTCTGATGTTTTGGTTATGCTTATGCTTCTTATCTGTCCTTCTATATTCCTGTGCATTTTTATAGGTATCAGTGTTTTTAGTTTTGGTATTTTTAGTAGCCCTTTTTTTTGGTTTATCCTCTCTATCTGAAAATGCTGTGGGATGTGGATTGTTTGTTTTGATTTTTTCTTTTTGAATTTTGGAAATTTAGCTTCACCTTCAAAAAAGTTTTTGTATGCTGTATCTAAATTTTGTAGTGATACTTGAAGGCTTTGGCTGTTTGCTTGTTTTAGAAAGGTATACTGTTTTTTTAGTTCTGGTATCATTGATTGGTATCTGCTGTATTTCCATTTTATTCCTTGTTTTTCGTATTCTTCTTTAGACAGTGCTAAAAAGTAGTTGTATACAAATCTACAGTGTCCAAACTGGATATTTAGAAAATGCTGTTGCTCTTTATTTGGATAAAGCCGAAATCTGTAGGTGTATTCTACTATCATTTTCCAAAGCCCTTTCTTATTATAGAATAAGTTAGAATGATAAAGAAAAGTTCTGGCTTTCACCAGTGTGCTGTATCCACTATTTAAAAAGAGTGGAATTAGTACAAAAATTTTCTTAAATTTAAAAACAAAAACTAAGGAGGGGACCTTATGAAAGAATTAAAACCTTTAACCTCAGAAGTAGATAAACTAAGAAAAAGAGTAGAAAGTATAGAAAAACATCTAGACCAAATAGCACAGATGATAGAAGAAACAGAAAAAGAACTTACAAAAGTAAGAGAAGAACTGACTAAAAAAGAAGAAGAAGTTTTAGAAGTTTCAAGAGAAATAAGAAATCTGGAACATAAGCTTATAGAAACAAAACAAAAAATTAGATACCACAGAAAATATTTACAACATGCAGATTCTCCAAGGGAATATGAAAGACTAATGCAACAAAGACAAAAATTAATAGAAAAAGCATTTGAAATAAGTGATAAAATAGACCAGCTAAGGAAAAAATATCAGCAGTTAGTAGAAGAAGAAGATAAACTTATACAAAAAGAAGAAGAACTGGAAAAAAGAAGAGAAAAATTAAGGAAAGAGTACAACTACCTATTACAAGAACTTCAAAATTTAACAGATTACTTAAATAGAAAAATAAGACATATACAGGAAAAATATGCATTAGGAAGCTAACAACAAAATAAGGAGGTAAGAAAGATGAGGAAGTTTATATACACATTTATAGCTGTGCTTACAATAGGCTTATCATCTAAAACTTTAGCCCACTGTGAAATCCCATGCGGTATTTACGATGATGAGATGAGAATTCACATGATACAGGAGCATATTCTTACAATAGAAAAGTCAATGAAAAAAATAAAAGAACTATCAGCCCAGGCAAAAAATCCACAGGTATACAATCAACTTGTAAGATGGATAGTTAACAAAGAAGAACATGCCAAAAAACTTCAGTACATAGTATGGCAGTACTTTTTAACTCAAAGAGTCAAACCTGTGTCTCCTGATAAACATGAAGAATATGAAAAATATCTAAAAAAGTTAGAGCTTTTGCATAAACTATCTTTTTATGCTATGAAAACAAAACAGACAGTAGACTTTAAATATATAGACCTTCTAAGAAAAACTTTAGATGAATTTGAAAAAGTATACTTTGGAAAAAAACACATAGAAGAACACCATCATCACTAATATGATATATTGAAAAGCCCTCCCTGAGATTTAATTTTTATAAAAAAACAGGGAGGGTCTTATTATGATAAGATTTATATTATTTTTGTCAGTATTGGCTTTTTTCTCAGCATATTCAGAAGAAAAATCTCTTATTAAAGTAAAAAGTCCAAAATTCAAATATGGTGATTTTATCCCTCAAAAATACACCTGTGATGGACAGGATGTATCTCCTCCTTTAAACTGGAATAACTATCCAGAAAATACAAAAAGTTTTGTACTTATTGTTGATGACCCAGATGCACCAATTGGAATTTTTACTCACTGGGTAGTTTACGATATACCAGCAAATATAAATCACCTTGAAGAAAATTTTCCTAAAAAAGCTGTTGTAAATGGTATAAAACAGGGAATTAATGACTTTAGGAATATAGGGTATGGTGGTCCATGTCCTCCACCAGGAAAACCTCATAGATACTTCTTTAAGATTTATGCCCTTGATATTCCAACCTTAAACTTACCTGCTGGAGCAACAAAAGAACAGGTAGAACAAAAAATGCTAAACCACATAATTGCCCAAGGAAAACTTATAGGTCTATATAAAAGATAATCTCTACCTACTAAGCTCTTTTTTTATATTATGAGCAAGTAATATAGAAGCAGTTTTATCAAGATAATCATTTGAGTTTCCACACTTAGGAGAATATATACATGAAGGACAACCAGATATACAGCTACATTTCGAGATATTTTTATATACACTTTCAATCATCTCAGGAAGTCTTTTAAATCCTACTTTTGAGTATCCTACTCCTCCTTCATAACCATCATATATAAATATTGCAGGCTTACCAAGTTCTGGAAAAAAGTTTGTAGAAAGACCTCCAATATCCCATCTATCATTCATTGCAAAAAGAGGATAAATACCTATAAGAGCATGTTCAACTCCATGAAGTGCACCTAAAAAAGATTTAGAGTTTTCAACTATTCTATTTTTTATCTCTTTAAACTCTTCTTTCTCCCTTTGGTTAAACTTAGAAATTAAAGAGTCTAACGATGAAAAGATAAAAGAAATATGCTGTTTATCTAATGTTTTCAAGAATTTAAGTATATATTCCCACACAATATTAGAATATACACTTCCACCTGTATATAAATACTCCTTCTTTCTTAAAAAGTTATATAAAATTCTCAGATTATGTCTTAAGTTCCTATATACTATTTCATCTTCCCATTTAGAAGGAACTGTAAACCAGAATGCTTCTGTTTCAAATTCCCTTGATAGTTTTTCTTCTGAAGAAAATACAAAGTCTTGAAGTTTTTCGCCATTTTCAAAATCTCGAACAGAATAACCAACCACATAAGTTTGAACATTTACCTTTCCATAAAAAAGCTCTATGTTTTTTATTTTTTTACTTTCTTGAATTGAAAGGATTTGTATATTTGATTCTTTTAAAGGTTCTGTAATAAAAGTATTACTTGTCTTTGCAACATAGACAGTTTTTTCTTCTTCATTAATGCTCTCAACAAGATACCTCTCTCCATTATGTATGTATATAGCACCAGGATGAGTTTCATAAATTACAAGCTCATCAGGAATAGTACCAATTTTTTTATTTCTAAATATATCTACAATAATATAAGTATCACCTGCAGACCTTATACTAAATGGTAATTGTCGCTTTGCATAAAGCTTTTGATTTTTAAACTCTAGCACTCTTTCTTTATATAAAACTCTTGCTACCTCTTTTTCTTTTTCAGTAAGTTCTGATATTTTAATTGGTAGTTCCTTTGCCATAAAAGGAAGGTGTTTTTTTAAAATATACTCATTTTCTGGATTAATAACTGGCTCTTCCATTTTCCTTTTAAAAAGTTCCTCTGGATTCTTTACAAAATACTGGTCTAAGGCATTTCTTTTTGGGAAAAGTATATTGTAAGCTTTTCTGTCTCTCCTACCTGCTCTACCAAATCTCTGCCACACCTGTGCAAGAGTTCCCGGGTATCCTACAAGGACACAACAGTCTAGCTCTCCTATATCTATCCCTAATTCTAATGCACTTGTAGATATAACAGCTAAAACATTTCTTGTCATAATTTTAAACTCTATCTCTCTTCTTTCTTCTGGTGTATATCCAGAACGATAAGGACTTACCTTATCTACTAAGTCTTCTCTACCTCTTTTTTGAAGAATTTCTTTTATTCTTAGTGTAAGAAGCTCTGTTTCTTTTCTACTATCAACAAAGGCTATAGTTGATATATCCTGCTCCACTAAATCAGCTATAAATTGAGCTATATCAGAAGTTTTCAATTTTCTAAAAATCTTAATTTCCCTTTCTGGCGACCCTGCACCATTATTGGATATTTCATAAACCTCTTCTCCTATTAATTTAGAAGCAAATTTAGCAGGATTATAGATTGTAGCTGAATTCATAATAAACGTGGTTTTTTTTGTTCTATAGTAGTTAATAACTCTTTTTAATCTTTTTATTATATTTGCAACATGAGAACCTAAAATACCTCTGTATGTATGAACTTCATCCAAAACTACAAATTCAAGATTTTCATAAAACCAATTCCAGCTAGTATGGTATGGAATTATACTAACGTTTAACATATCTGGAGTTGTTATAAGGAAATTTGGTGGAGACTGTTTTATATCCTGTCTTTCTTCCTGTGGTGTATCACCATCGTAAACACTAACAGAAATATCTAAGCCAAGTTCCTCTATTATGCTTTTTATTTTTAGATACTGGTCTCTAGCCAGAGCTTTTAATGGAAAGATAACAAGAGCTCTTGTATTTGGATTTTTCACCAACCTTTCTAAAACAGAAAAGATATAAATGAAAGATTTTCCAGAAGCGGTAGGAGTAGTTACAACTATATTTTTACCTTCTTTTACGGCTTTTAATCCTTCTACCTGATGAGAGTATAACCTTATATTTTTTTCTTTTAAAAATCTTTCTAACTTTTTGTTCTCAAACTGAAAATCTTCATATTTAGGTTCTACAGGTGGAATAGTTTTCTCAAAAGCTATTTTACTCTTATAATGTTTAATCCACTGCATAAATAGAAAATATATATCTTAAAAGAAGAAAAACTACTGTCTGTACATAATCATCGCATATTTAATATCATCACTTACTACAAATTTTATATCTATTATTTCTGCTGGTGGGTTTTCTTTTGTTTGTTTATGATGTAAAAATGCCCTTACTTCATCTTCCAATTTAACAAGTTTTTCATCTTTGAAAAATGCAACATGTACTATTGGTTTTTTTTCTTCCA
>JALSSG010000019.1 GCA_026984355.1 Hydrogenothermaceae bacterium | reverse complement strand
CGCTTGCTTTTATTACAGTATCTGGGTCTTTTAGTCCATTCCCTGTAAGTGTACAGACGATAGTTTCCCCACCTTTAAATAGCCCTCTTCTTACAGCCTTAATAACTCCAGCTATTGAAGCTGCCGACGCAGGTTCACAGAAAACACCTTCTGCAGAAGCAACAAGTCTATAGGCTTCTAATATTTCTTCATCTGAAACGGCATCTATAAAACCATTACTTTCTTTCGCTGCTTTTAAAGCTGGCTGCCAGCTGTAAGGATTACCAATTTTAATTGCTGTGGCTATAGTTTGAGGGTTTTTTATAGGATAACCTTTTACTATTGGAGCTGCTCCTTCAGCCTGCCATCCTATCATACGTGGAAGTTTTTTTATCTTTTTATTTTGAAAGTATTCCTTATATCCTTTCCAGTAAGCTGTTATATTACCAGCATTACCAACAGGTATAAAATGAAAATCTGGTGCTTCTTCTAAAACATCACATATTTCAAAGGCTGCAGTTTTCTGCCCTTCAATCCTATAAGGGTTTACAGAGTTTACAATCTCTACAGGATACTTTTCTCCTATTTCTCTAACAACACTTAAAGCATCATCAAAATTTCCCATTACAGCTATTATCTTAGCTCCATATACCATAGCCTGAGATAACTTACCTAATGCAACAGCTCCTTTAGGTAAAAGAACATAAGCTCTCATACTTGCTCTTGCAGCGTATGCAGCTGCTGATGCTGAGGTATTACCTGTAGATGCACATATAACAGCTGTTTTTCCATTTTCTTTAGCCTTTGATATAGCTAAAGTCATACCTCTATCTTTGAAAGAGCCTGTAGGGTTTAGTCCTTCATATTTAAGAAAAATTTTTAAATTTTTGTCTGGTGCTATCTTCTTAGACAGGTTCTTTGCATCGATTAAAGGAGTGTTTCCTTCATGTAATGTTATTACTGGTGTTTTTTCACTTACAGGTAAATACTCTCTGTAAGCATTAATAATACCAGTCCATTTACAAATCAAAAGAAAAAGCCTCCTTTTATATGTACGGAATTATAATTATATCATTCAAAAGTAATATCTTATACCACCAGATGTATCCACAAAAAAGTCTGTTTCAGGATAGAAGTTTAAGGAAGGAGCAAATTCTAAGAATAAATCAAGGGGCATACCTGCAAATAGATAGGTTATTCCAAGAGGGATTCTAAAACCTATTTCATCATCTCCTTTGCCAAATTTTGTTCTTATCCCTATACCAGCGTATAACGGTAAATTTCCTCTAAGTTCACTTTTTTGTAATATTTTTTTGAGCAGGCTGTAATTGTGAACTAGATAGTTAAAATGCAGATAAAATCTGTCTTCTTTAAAAGACCAACCTGTAGCAAAGTCTAATGCATTGTGATTATCTATCCAATACTTTGCTGATAAACCTGTCGGTGTTCCAACTACTATGCCAAGTCCAAATTTGTTTGATATACCAAAGGAAAATGAAACTATAAAAATAGATAAAAATATACCTGCTAAAAACTTCATGAAACCCTCCTTATTAGTGGTGATGTCCTATGCCAAATGCTCTTAATATAGCTATAATGCCAAATACTATTATAATAACACCAGATAAACTGGCTAATCTCTTTCTAGCTACTGGAGAAAATTTTTCAAACATAAAACTTGAAAACATCATAGCAGGAACAGTTCCTATTCCGAAAAAAAGCATAACTATAGCTCCTTTTATAGGACTTGCTTCAAACATGGCTTTGGTTAAAAACCCATATACCAATGGACATGGTAAAAAACCGTTAAACATTCCTAAGAAAAAAGGATTTTGACGAAACTTACTTAAAATTTCTGCTACAGTGGTAAACACAACGTCAAGCCCTGGAACACCTTTTTCTTTTATACCACCAAGTACCTGTATCCCAAATATTATCATCATAATTCCTAAGAAAATTGTTAGAAATTTTTGAAATAGTTGAAACTGTAAAGAATGGAAAAACATTCCAAGATAACCAGAAACAAATCCTAAAAACATATATGTGAAAATACGTCCTGTATTGTAAAGTATATTTCCTAAAATCCATGATTTATATTGAATTAAAGGTGGGATATAACCACACATACCAATACAATGATAAGAACCTAAAAAACCAGACAAGGTTATAAGTAGATATTCTAAAATCATTTAATTTCCTGCAGGGAAATTACATTTATACCTTTTTCTTTAAAGGATTTAATAGCTTTTACTGCAGCTATGGCTCCTCTTATTGTTGTAAAGTATGGGATTTTATGTTCAACAGCAGCTCTCCTTATAAAGTATGCATCAGACCTTTCTCTTTTACCAGAAGGAGTATTTATAACCATATGAATTTCTCCATTTCTGATTTTATCTACTATGTTTGGTCTTTCTTCAGAAAGTTTACTTACTTTGATAGCTTCAATACCTTTTTCTTTTAAAAATTTATATGTTCCTTCTGTGGCATATATACTAAAACCAAGATTATAAAGTTCTTTTGCAGGCTCTACTATAAAAGGTTTATCCTTATCTGCTACAGATATAAACACATTTCCTTTTTCTGGTAAAACAGAGCCAGCTCCTGCCTGGGCTTTCCAGAAAGCTAGACCGAAATCTTTGTCAATCCCCATAACTTCTCCTGTTGATTTCATCTCTGGTCCAAGTAGAGGGTCTACTTCAGGGAACCTATTCCATGGAAAAACAACTTCTTTTATAGAATATCTATTAAAATCTTTTGTAACGAAATCTGAGGCAGGATGTTTTTCTTTTATTTCAAATATTTCTGGTACAACTTCTTTCAAAGATTTTCCGATAAGTATTTTAGATGCTATTTTTGCAAGAGGATAGCCTATAGATTTACTTACAAAAGGAACTGTTCTGGAAGCCCTTGGGTTTACTTCTATTATATAGATTTCATCGTTTTTAACAGCAAACTGAACATTCATAAGACCTTTAACATCTAAAGCAAGAGCCAGTTTTTTAGTTTGTTGTTTAATTTCTTCCAATATCTCATCTTTTAGTGTATAAGGTGGAATACATGTAGCACTATCTCCTGAGTGTACTCCAACTTCTTCTATATGTTCCATAATTGCTCCAACAAGAACATCTTTTCCATCAGAAACTGCATCAACATCAAGCTCTATAGCATCTTCTATAAATCTATCTATAAGCAGTGGTTTATCTTCAGATACATGCACAGCTTCTTCTACGTACTCTAAAAGCTCTCCAGTATCATGAACCAGTCTCATAGCTCTTCCGCCAAGTACATACGAAGGTCTAACTAAAATGGGATAACCTATTTTTTCAGCTATAATGACAGCTTCTTCTTTAGAATGAGCTATACCACTTTCAGGTTGCTTAAGTCCAAGTTTTATTATAAGCTCTCTAAATCTTTCTCTATCTTCTGCTATATCAATACTCTCTGGAGAAGTACCTAATATCCTTATTCCGTTATTTTGTAAAGGAACAGCAAGTTTTAAAGGAGTTTGACCACCGAATTGAACAACTACACCTATAGGTTTTTCAGCCTCTATAATATTTAAAACATGTTCTAAGACTATTGGCTCAAAAAAAAGTTTATCTGATGTGTCATAATCTGTAGATACTGTTTCTGGATTGCAGTTTACCATCAGGGTCTGATAACCTTCTTCTCTAAGTGCCCATACACAATGAACACATGCATAGTCAAACTCTATACCCTGTCCTATTCTATTTGGACCACTTCCTAATATAACAACTTTACCTTTATTCAATTAGTTTACCTCTATCAGGAAGATTTTATATATTTTATCAGAGAATTTAATTCAAAATTTTGAATGTTAGATAGTGTTTTATATTTTTGTAAGGTTTTCCATTTAACTGTGCATATGGGTATATGAAGTAATTTAAAGGCTGTGATTTTTGTTTAGGATTTAGCATTATATCCCTTCCTATTGAAAACTCTACTCTGTATGGGTCTAAATTTCCAAAGTAATAATCTTTCAGTTTTGGATTTTTATCTGCTTCAGAAATATCTACATATACCCATCTATCTCTGTTCCAGAAACCTGCCCAGCAGTGATAACCTTTAATAATGCCTTCTTTTTTATCTTTAGGAATAGGAAATCCAATGACAAATATAGCAGGTATATTTATATTTCTTGCAAGGGTTATAAAATATGTGTGAAAATCTGTGCAATTACCTTTACACACTTTTTCAGCATAAAAAAAGTTTCCTTTCCCCCAACCAGGTATAGATTTATCATACTCCATAGTAGAGATTGTATGATAATAAAGGGCTTTAGCTTTTTCTAATGTAGTTTTTTTTCCTTTGCATATTTTTAATGCTTTTTCTTGTATATCCTTTGAAATTGGAATATATCTTGCTTTGGATAAAGCTTTTTTTAATAAATACTTTCTGCTATCTTTTGAATTTATCGTAGTTTCATATCTTATTATTTTTAGTTCAATTTTTATTTGTGTTTTTTCTGGATTTTTAGCGGATATATATAAAATTCTGTTTTTATAAACTGGTTCTTCATTAATCTGATATTTATAAGGAGAAATTATTTTTTCTTCTAATATTTTTTGTGAAGGTGTGTTTTTAGGTAGAGGAACCCATAAGGAAAAATTTCCCTTTATCTGTGGTATTTCGATTATATAATTAAGGTCAAACTGTTTTATCTTATCAGCTTTAGCTACAGAAAACAGTATAGCTGTAATAATAAAAGGAAATACTTTTTTAATCATATTTTCTTTTCCAGATATCTCCTACTTTTACCCATACATAAAGAGGTTTTCCATTTACTTTGTGAACAGTCATATCATAAACTTCTAAGCTATCTGGAGATTTACCTTTCATAAAGAAGTCTAAATCGTATTTTGTACCATCTTCTGATATAAAGTCAGCACATACAAAATATGTGTTATTACCTATCGGTGATAATCTTTCTCTGTGAATTTTATCAAGCTTTAACTTTAGAATTTTTCCTGTACTATCATCTTTGTATAAGAAGTACCCATCTTTATAATTTTGTTTTACATAGTTTTCTGCTGCGATAGCTATATCTTCTATGGTAATTTTACTTTCTTTTTTTTCTTCAGGGTGCTCTGATGGATGTTCTTGTTTTTCAGGATGTTCTGAAGGGTGTTCTGCGGTTTTTTGACATCCATATAAAGTTATAGATGTTAGTATTATAGATATTAAAAATTTTTTCATGATTGTCCTCCCGTAAAATAGATAGTTTTTTGTTAAAAATAAAGATAAAAACTTTATTACTGTATTTCCACTACAAATGTGATTTCTGCTTTAGTTTTCTCAGGTGTAGAAGGAACAGAAATAACTTTAATTGAAAATATTTT
>JALSSG010000018.1 GCA_026984355.1 Hydrogenothermaceae bacterium | reverse complement strand
AAAATTCAAATGCCATTCCTGATTTATAAAAATCCCTTAAGTTTTTGTGGGCAATAATTTTAGCACCATCTTTTTTAAATTCATATGCTCCATACCAGTGGTCTAAATGATAATGGGTGATAATAACATATTTGATTGGTAAGTTTTTTTCATTTTTTAGAAGATTTATAAATTTTCTAGCAAGTTCTGGTGTAGATAATGAATCAATAACCACCCATCCTTCTTTAGTTAAGATACCATAAGCATTGGATATAAATCCCTGGTTTTCTTTAGAAGGTAAACCATCATAGCCTCTAACCATATATATATCTTTTTCTATTTTTTTCAGTTGCATGCTGTACGATAGAGATATCCAGATAAGTAAAAATACAACTAAAAGTCTCATAACTTTTCTCCTTATTTATAGAACCGGATATTCTCCTGTAAAACAAGCTGTACAAAAACCTTTCTGTCTAAATTTATTTGCTGCATTTATCATTCCTTCAAGGGATAAGTAATATAGACTGTCAGCACCAATATATTTTCTTATTTCTTCAATGCTCATTTTGTTTGCTATTAATTCTTCTCTTGTTGGAGTGTCTATGCCGTAATAACATGGACTTATGACAGGGGGTGAACTGATTAGTAGGTGAATTTTTCTTGCTCCTGCTTCTCTTAACATATTTATTATTTTTTTACTTGTAGTTCCTCTAACTAAAGAATCATCTATTACAACGATATCCTTTCCCTCTACTACATACTTTACTGGATTTAGTTTTAATTTTACGCTTAAATCTCTTATATCCTGGGTTGGCTGGATAAAACTCCGTCCTACGTAATGGTTTCTAATAAGTCCTATTTCAAGAGGTATACCACTTTCTTCAGAATAACCTTTTGCCGCTAATAGTCCTGAATCAAGAACAGGTACTACATAATCTGCCTCAACTTTGTATTCCTTTGCTAAGTTTTTCCCCATTTCTTTTCTTATACCATATACCCAGTCTTTAAAAATTAAACTATCAGGCCTTGCAAAATATACATATTCAAATATACATTTTGCTGGTTTTTCTGTAAATTCAAAAGGATAATAAGACCGTAGCCCTGCATCATCTATAACAAGAACTTCACCAGGATTTATATCTCTTAAATACTCTGCATCTACAATATCAAGGGCACAGGTTTCAGAGGCTACAAAATAACTTCCAGTTCTATTTTTTCCAAGTACAAGAGGTCTGAATCCGAAGGGGTCTCTTACAGCTATCAGTTGTCTTTCTCTAAGTATTACCAGAGAATAAGCACCTTTTACTTTTTTCATAGCTTCAAATATATGTGGAATGAACTCTTGATCGTTCTTATGTAGCATAATATGTGAAGGTGGTGGTTCTTTAGCTTTTGCAATTAGATGTATGAATATTTCTGTATCTGATGTAGACCTGAATATAGCTCCTTCTTTTTCAAGAGTGTTTCTTAATTCATCAGCATTAACTAAGTTTCCATTATGGGCTATAGCAAAAGAACCACCATAAAAATGTGCAAAAAATGGTTGAATATTTTTAGGATTGCTTCCACCACTTGTTGAGTATCTTACATGACCTATAGCTATATCACCTTTTAATTCTTTGAGGTCTTTTTCTTTTATTGCCTTTGTTACAAGACCATCTCCAAGTTTTAGATTAATATCATAACCATCAGAAACAGCGATACCTGCAGATTCCTGACCTCTATGTTGTAAAGCATGAAGTCCAAGATATGTAAGGTAAGCTGCAGATTTATGGTCAAAAACTCCAAACACTCCGCACATATATAAAAAACCTCTAAACTTTTAAATTACGTTATTAATATATTCCATTTTATGTATATTACTCAATTGTTTGAACCCATTTTCTAAGCAGGTGTCCTTTGTTCCATAGCTTTATTTCTGGTTTTTTCATACTAGAGCCAGTTACCATTATGTCTTCTGTCCAGAATTCTATATCTATAACATCTGCGTTTAAATTTTTTATAGAATATTTTTCAAACTTATCTGTTATATCAATTACTTTAACAATTTTTCCAACACTATATGCAAGAGCATCATTTGAAATAGATAGATTAGCTGCAAGTACAGGTTTTTTTATGTTTATAGTATTAACTATATGGCAATCTCTATTTAATATGTTTACAGTTCCATCATTAGAAGCTGTAATTATGAAACCTCCATCTTTTGATATTTCAAGTCTGTTTATTTTTTTAGAATGAATTTTTTTAGAAAGTATCAAATCACCATTTAAGCTATTTATTGCAAAAATTCTTCCATTATCTGAAGATACGTATATTCTATCATCTATTCTTTTAATATCTGTTAGGCTTGCGTTTGTGATTTCATCAATGTTTATACTTTTATTTTTAATATCTAGTTTTATAAGTTGACCATTTTTAGAAATCATAAACAGATAATTTTTGTCTTTACTAAATGCTACTCCTGTTATATCGTAATAGAATACTTTAGAGAATATTGGAGCAAGGGTAGTAGCATCCCAGATTAATATTTTTGTAGCTTTTTTTGTTTTGTCTTTGAGTAAGTATTTTAGAGCTTTTATAGGTTTTACACCAGCTATTAGTTTGTTGTCATCACTAACATCAAAATTAATAAACTTATCAAAGTTTCTTACATCTTTTGGGTCATATACAGAAATATAAGGTTTTAATTTTTCTAAGTCCCAGAAATATATACCACCTTTCCCTAAACTAATTAAAAACTTATAATCTTTTGTAAATTCTATAGGAGCATACGCCTGAATAGGGGGAAGTTGTACATCCATTAATGTATATGTAATTTTCTTTTCTTCACCTTTCTTCACATAAAATTTAAATTCATCTTCATACACTCCTTTACTTACTACTGCCCTATGATAACCTTCTTCAAGTTCTAAAGTGGCTGGAGCTTTGATAGGTTTATCATCTATTAAAAGTTTAGCATCAGGTGGGTCAAGATAAAAATGTACAACGGCTTTTTCTAGATTTACAAAAAGTTTAGTAATCTTTTTATATTCTATCTTTACTTTTCTTGATGCTCCTAAAGAACCATGTTTAAAAACTAAAATGTGTTCACCTGGGTCTAATTTTACTTTTAAAGGTGTTTTCCCTAACGTTTCTTTTCCATCTATTACTTTAGCACCTTGTGGCTTAGAATCGGCTTCAAGTATTCCCTTTGGTTTAGGATTAAAGCTTAATTCTACAGTTCTATCAAAGAATATCTGTACTGTTTTGGTTTCCGAATCAAACTGTGATGTTTCAACAGTTATTTTATATTTTCCTTCTTTTAGTGTAAGTTTTATAGGAGTTGTTCCTACATATTTTCCATCTATATAAACCTTTGCGTTAGGAGGCTCTTTTATAACTAATTGACCTTTACCTTCACATCCTATAAAAATTAGAGCAGTCCATAGTAAAAATAACAGACTATATATTTTCTTCATTTTTACCTCCTTGTTAGTAAATGCTAACTATTGTATACTAATTCAATTGTATTAAATTGTAAAGAAATTTTATATCATTTTTATACTATTAGGTACGAAATTATGATTTAACAGGAGGTTTTTGTTATGGAAAAAGCAAATGTTCAAGCATCATGTCCTCAGCCATCTTTTTGGGAAACACATAAATTTGAAATCCTTAGAAATACAGCATATATCCTGATAATATTAGGACTTATAATCTTACCTACTTTTAAGATTGCTAAAATAGATATAGCACATGATGAGGCATGGATTTTTGGTAAAGAAGTAGATATAGTACAGGGACTTGGTGCTGTAATAGTTGCTGGTGGTTTTTTCGCTATACTTGTTATAGTACTAAATCTCATAAATGGTAGAGTATTTTGTGGCTGGATATGTCCAGGAGGTTTTGTTGCAGAAGTTCAGGAAAAGTTCAGAAGGTTTCTTTATGGTCCAAGGTCTTCTAAATTTCAAAAATTAGAGTACTGGGGAATATCATTTGTAGTCGCTGTACTTTTTGCTCTTTTGTTCTTTAACTGGATTACAGACCTAAGAGTATTTTTCTATAAAACAAATCCTTTCTTTGCTCCAATGTGGCTTGCATTTATTGGAACTACTGGGATTTTCTTCTTCGAAGTTTTTATTGGTAAGAAGTGGTGCAGAGTTTTTTGTCCTACAGGTATATATCAAAAGATAACACCATACCATCATACTTATAAGCCTACTATGGTTCCATGGGCTGATTTAGAAGAATGTGGAAGTTGTAGAGCATGTATTATTCACTGTCCTATGGCTTTAGACCCAAGAAGAATGGCTTATATAAATGACTTTTATAAAGGCTTACAGGCATGTATAGTCTGTGGAACATGTATAGATGTTTGTAAGCAAGTAAGAGAAAAAGAATGTAAAGAACCTCTCATGATATGGGTAAAAGAATTACCTCCAAGAGATCCAGATTTTGTAGAAGGAAAACATCATAGAAAAAGTAAAGTAAATTAATTAAATTAAGGGGGTTTTTTACCCCTTTTTATTTTGGTTCGTAGTATAAAAATCTACCACAATGAGGACATGTAAAGAGTTTATCAGCTTTAATTATTTCGCTGTATAATTTAGGAGGAATAATCATATAACATCCAGCACATGTTCCATCCTGAGCTAAAGCTACAGCTACACCACCCCTTGCCTGTTTTATAGTTTCATATTTTGACAATAGAGGCTTTGGTATGGTTTCTTTAATTTTTTCTCTTTCTTCCTTTAACTTTTGAAGTTGTAATTTTAGATTTTCTATTTCTTCTTCTTTTTGTTTTATCTGTTTATCTATTTTTTGCTTTTCTTCTTCAACTTGCTTTTCAATCTCTTTTTTTTCTTCCTGTAATTCTTCTTGTTCTTCCATTATCTGAAGAATTTCATCTTCTATTTCCATTATAATCTCTTCAATATGTGCTTTTTCTCTGAGTAATGCTTTATATTCTTCATTTGTTTTTACCTTATCTAGATTTTGCTGGATTTTTAATATCCTATCTTCCTGTTCTTGAATTTCTATTTCCTTTTCTCTTTTTAAGGTTTCTAACTTCTTTAGTTGGTTGTTGACGTTCTCAAGTTTTAAAATAAGCGCTTCTTTTTTCTCTTTTAGTTTTTGTATTTCTTCTGGGATTTTTTTTAGAAGATTTTCAATTTTGATAATTTGAGAATCTATCTGTGATAATTGATACAAAGTTTTAATATCTGTTTCCATTATTCTTTTACCTAAGTTAGCTTTTAGTATGGGCCCGGGAGGACTCGAACCTCCGACCAGACGGTTATGAGCCGTCTGCTCTGCCAACTGAGCTACGAGCCCTGTAGCAGAACAATAATATATAATTGTTCTTAAAATTTGTCAAGATA
>JALSSG010000017.1 GCA_026984355.1 Hydrogenothermaceae bacterium | reverse complement strand
TTTAGATATTCCAAATGACCTTGAGAAGCTAAAAGATTCTGATGATAATATCTTGCTTCAAGATGGAGACTTTATTTATATACCTTCAAAACCAAATTATGTTCTTGTTCTTGGAGGTGTATATAACCAAATATCTCTACCGTATAAAAAAGATTGGAAGGTAATAGATTATCTTCAAGAAGTAGGTGGATTAAAAGATAATGCTAAAGAATCAGATCTGTTTATAATAAAAGCTAACGGTAGAGTCATATCAAAGAAAAATACAGGTAGTACTTTTTCTTTCGTTAGATGGAAAAAGGATAAACTAGTTTTTGGAGAAGATTTTTACGATATAAAGCTTGAACAGGGAGATACTATAGTTGTACCTACAGAAGTTAAGGTACCAATTTTATGGCGTCCACTTCTTAGAGATATAACTCAAATAATATTCCAGGCTCTTTCTACAGCTGTGCTTGCCAAAAGATTATAGAGGTAATTAAATGATGAGATTGGTTTATTTTATATTTATTTTTTGTGCGTTTTATGTATTTTCATATGCAAATCCTTTGGTAAATTTAAACGTAGAAGAGCAGGAAGTTTATGATAATGCTATATCTTCCTATAACTCTAAAAAGCAAAATGTTACTATCAGGCCTTTTAGTGGATATAAAGCACTATTTTTACTTGGGGAAAATTTAGACAGAGTAGAGCCTTACTTAAATACTTTTGAGTATCCAATGAAATACTTAAAACCATTAAATAGCTTTACAACAAAACTATACATAACCAATGAAGAACATTCTTTTATAGAAGGTCAGGCAGGTCTTAAACTAAGGAAAGGTGTTAATCTATTTTTATTGGAAGATGGACTTTTATCTTTAGGTAAAAGATTTATTTTGTATTATCAGCTTAGGCAAAACTGGAACAAAGAATATGCTAAATTTGAATTTTTAAGATGGTATTTGAAGCTTAAATTCTGGAAGCTTTCTCTTGAACTGGGAAGAGATAATGCCCATTTAGGTCCTGGGGAATATGGAATGCTCATGTCCAGTAATGCTTATCCATTTCCTATGGTTAAAATACAGACAGAAGAACCGTTAAAATTTTTAGGTAAATGGGATTTTTCTTTCATAAGAGGATGGTTAATAGAAGAGAGAAAAGATGTTGATAATCCAGATATACTTGCACTTAGAATAGTATGGAAGCCTAAAGACTGGATAGAGTTTGGAGGGACTAAAACTACTCTTTATGGAGGAAGTGGAAGGCCTGGATATAGTTTATTAGAATACTGGGATTTAATAACCTCTTCTAAAGACAATCTTACTGGTGGTAAATTTGATAACGATAGTTTTGCTCACTGGGATATTTCTATATATCTACCACTTAACAGATGGTTTAAAGATATAAAAATAGCTAAATTTTACTGGCTTGAAGGAGGGTCTGATATAACAGCTTTCTGGCAAGAAGAAGATAAAGGAGATTTTAGACTTCCATTTGGAATTAAATTTCATTATTGGTGTTATCAGATAGGTTTATTACTGTCTACAAGAAAATCTATTTTTAGAGTAGAGTACACAAGCACTGCTGACAGATTTTTTATTCATCACATCTATAATTATGAAAATTATACATATAAAGGTTTATCATTAGGTTATCCTTATGGAAGAAACATTCAAAGTCTATTTTTTAAACATAGATACTATTTTAATAATAGTACCTCTTTAGAATACAAAATTGGTGCATTTAAACAGCCAGGAAGAGATAGAGACACGGTTAAATATCCTGTTAAAATGACGAGATATTATATACAGTTTTTATTAAATAAAAAAATAAACCATTTTATCTTGGAAGGTTTTTTCAGACTTGATAAAACAGATAATTATGATAAAAACCCTTTACCTACCAAGTTTGATATGACTAAAGAGGATAAAACTTTTTATATATTAGGATTTTCTGTAAGCTATAGAATATAGGAGGATAAGTTTTAATATGGACAAAGAAAAACAACAGGAATTACAACCTTATCAGCAGTATGTTGAAGATGATGAGATAGATTTGTATGAGCTTTGGCTTGTTTTAAAAAAAAGAAAAAAATTAATAATAGGCCTATTTTTATTTGCCGTTATATTCACTACTATTATTAGCTTCATAATGACTCCTATATATAGGTCTACTGCATCAGTAATACCTGTTTCTAGTAGTCAATCTCCTCTTGGTAGTCTTGCTGGACTTGCGGCAATGGCAGGAATATCATTAGGGGAAAGTGATGAATCTCAAAAAGTTATGGCTGTTTTAAATAGTAGAACTATTAAAGAAAATGTAATAAAAAGATTAAATCTGATAGATGTTTTGCTTGATGAAATTCCTGAAGATAGAAATCCTTTAAACGTAGCATTAGAAGAGTTTGAAGATATGATATCAATCTCACAGGATAAAAAGACTGGAGTTATATCAATTTCAGTAGACTATAAAGATCCTAAATTAGCAGCAGAGATTGCAAACACCTATGTTGATGAACTGCAGAAAATACTAAATGAAAAAGCACTTACAGTGGCGAAAATAAATAGAATTTTTCTTGAAAAACAGCTTAAAGAAGAAGAAGAAAAACTCAAACAGTATCAGTATCAACTGGCTCAATTTCAGAGAAAAACAAAACTTATAGAGCCCAAAGAACAGCTAAAGGGAACAATGGAACTTTATGCAAATCTTATCGCTCAAAAGATAAGCTTGCAGGTTCAATTAAGGCAATTAGAATCAGCTCTATCAGATAATAATCCAAAGATAAGTATGATAAAAGAACAATTAAGAGCTATAGACCTTCAGATAAAGAAGCTTGAAGAAAAAAGTAAAGGAGCATTTCCATCTATATCAGATGCACCTGAAAAAATGACTCAATATGTGGATTTACTTAGAAAACTAAAAACTTCTGAAGCAGTATATGAAGCTCTTTTAAAAGCTTATGAACAGGCAAAATTTGAAGAATCAAAAGAAAATTTATATGTACAGGTAATAGATGAAGCGTTTATACCAGATAAACCAGAAAAACCTAAGAAAAAACTAATGGTGGCAGTAGCTGGTGTATCTTCCTTATTTTTAGGTATATTTTTGGCATTTTTCTTAGAATGGCTTGAAAACATAAGGAAAAGAAGAGAATCTGTTGAAATGTCAGCATAATTTAATATATAATCCTTGCTTAAATTAAAGGGGGATTTTTAATTGAATTATAAAACGTTTTATAGCCTTAAACTATCAGAAATTGGTTTAGGAACATATCTAGGAAATCCTGATAAAGAAACAGATAACTCCTACTATAACACAATAAAAAAAGCTATCAGTTTTGGGGTTAATGTTATAGATACTGCTATAAACTATAGGAACATGAGAAGTGAAAGAGTTATAGGAGAGGTATTATATCAGGTAGAAAGGGATAACTTAGTTATATCTACCAAAGGTGGATATATCCCTGTTGATTCAGATTATGCGAAAAATCCCCAAGAATGGTTTAGAAGAGAATTGTTAGATAGTGGAATTTTGTCAAAAAGTGATATAACTCCGTATGGAAATGTTCTTACTCCAAAATATATAAGCTGGTCTTTTAACAGGAGTCTTAAAAATTTAAAAACATCTTATATAGATGTTTATTTTATTCATAATCCTGAAGACCAGCTTCAATTTTTATCCAGAGAAGTTTTTTATGAAAGATTAAAATCTGTTTTTTCTTTTCTTGAAGAAAAAGTTCAAGAAGGAAAGCTTAAATTCTACGGTCTTGCAACATGGAACGGTTTTAGAGTTCCTGAATCTAATAAACAGTTCTTAGATTTACCTTACATAGTAAACTTAGCAAATGAAGTGGCTGGAGATAATCACCATTTTAGATTTATTCAATTACCTTATAACTTGGCTATGCCAGAGGCATATTTTCTTAAAAATCAGTCTATAAATGGAGAAAAAATGTCTACTCTTGAAGCAAGTGAGAAACTGGGTATTTATACATACATAAGTGCTCCTTTACTACAAGGAAGATTGCTTAGTAATTTGCCAGAGGCTTTAAAAGATATATTAAAAGTTCCGAAGGAAAATTTAATACCTATACAATTTGTAAGAAGTACTCCTGGGGTAGGTACGGTTCTTATTGGAATGAGTAAAGAAGAACATTTGAAGCAAAATTTAGAGATAGAAAATTATGAAAAAGTTAGTAAGGAAACAATTGAAACTTTAATTAAAAATTTAAAAACAGGTTAAAGGTTGTAAATTTTGGTTTTAATACTATTTTAATAACTCAATTAGTTTTTGGGAGGAAGCGTCATGGATTTGGAGAAAATAAAAAAGGAACTTTTAGAGAAGAGATCTCTTATAATAGAGCATCTCAACAATAGTTCTGCAGAAGAGTTAAACAACAAAGATGGTGTTGAAGATGCTGCTGATGTAGTAACTTCAGAACTAAATAGAGAAACTTTCTATAAGCTTACACACGCAGAGAGAGAAACGTTGTTTTTGATAGATTTAGCTTTAAAGAAAATTGAAAGTGGTACATATGGAATATGTGAAGAGTGTGGAGCTGAGATTGGAGAGAAAAGGCTTGAAGCTATACCATGGGTAAGACTATGTATTGATTGTAGTCAAAATGAAGAAACTATGAAGATGTTCTCATCTAATGAAGATTTAAACTATTACAATATTATTCCTAATACTACTTTTGAGAACGACGAGGACAGGAATATTATAGAGTGACGGCTTTTCAAAGATTTATAGGTTTAGTGGTCTTTATAATTGTTTTAGACCAGTTTACAAAATGGCTGGCTGTTAAATTTATAGGTGTTGGAAACATCACAATAATACCTGAATTTTTTGATTTAACTATTGTGTGGAATAAGGGAGCTGCCTTTGGTATTCTGGCGAATGCCCCAGAAAGTATTAGAAAGCTTATCCTTATTGGTGCTTCTTCAGTGGCAGCAGTTGCTACAATTCTTTATGCTTATAAAAAATCAAATCAATTATCCAGGTTAGAGTTTTATTCTCTTGCTCTTATAGCTGGTGGTGCTTTGGGAAATCTGTATGATAGATTATTTTTGGGTTCAGTTAGAGATTTTATAGATTTGCATATAGGAAAATATCACTGGCCTGCTTTTAATATAGCAGATATGGCTATAACTATAGGTATTGTAGGATTTATAATCAGTGAGATGTTGTTAAAGAAAAAGAAAGTTTAAGAAAATTTTTGTACTAATTCCACTCTTTTTAAATAGTGGATACAGCACACTGGTGAAAGCCAGAACTTTCCTTTATCGTTCTAAATTATTCTATAATAAGAAAGGGCTTTGGAAAATGATAGTAGAATACACCTACAGATTTCGGCTTTATCCAAATAAAGAACAACAGCAATTTCTAAATATCCAGTTTGG
>JALSSG010000016.1 GCA_026984355.1 Hydrogenothermaceae bacterium | reverse complement strand
CTATACCTGACATAGCTGATGCTATTGGAATGAGTGTTGGGAATTTTTACAACTATTTTGAGTCAAAGGAAGAACTTGCAAAGTATATAATGCAGTATTCTTCTAAGTTATTAGCCCAAGAGATAAGAAAGATTAATGAAACCCAGCTTTCAGTAAGGGAAAAAATATTTAATATTGTAAGGAAATTTTTTGAAATAGCTCAGCAACAGCCTGAACTTATAGAGTATTTTTTAAGAGTTTTTCTTTCAAATAGAGAAGTATTTGATGAAGGTTGTGAAGGATTTTTGTGTGTAAGTGATGTAGTGACAGAGCTTATGATTTTTTTAGAAGAAGGAGCCAAAAAAGGTGAGCTTAGACAGCAGGACTTTTTCCCAGCATTTGTTACTCTTATGGGGCCTCTTGGTGGATTGGTTTTCCTCTATGGAGAACAGGTTTTACCAAAAGAACCTTATGAGTATGCTGATGAAATTGCAGAGAATATATGGAGAGCTTTAAAAGCTTAGTGATATGTATACACTTTTATGGCTACAAGGTCTTACATGTAATGGAAATACCCAATCCCTTTTGAACGCAGAAAATCCATCTTTTTACACTCTTTTTGATAAAATCAATTTACTTTATCATCCCTCTATATCTTATGATGTAGATTTGTTTGAAATTATCAATCAGATAAAAAATGATAAATTACCTTTAACTTTTCTTGTTGTTGAAGGGTCTATTACATCAGATAAAAGATTTTTCAGTATAGGAGATTATTCTATAGCTCAGATAATAGATGCTTTAAAAGAAAAAGCAGATTATATAATAGCAGTTGGAAACTGTGCATGTTTTGGAAACATCCCTGCGAATTTTGATAAAAATTCTGATGTTAAAGGACTTCAATTCAGATTTAAAGAGAAAAAAGGGTTTTTACCTTCAAATTTTAAATCAAAAAAGGGATACCCTGTTATAAATATTTCAGGTTGTCCAATTCATCCACAATGGTTTGTTTCTACAATTTTAAATCTGTTATATAAAAAGCCAGTTTATTTAGATGGTTTTAATAGACCAAAAGAGCTTTATATGTACCTTACTCACGATGGGTGTACCAGAAATGAATATTTTGAATGGAAAGTAGAGTTAGAAGAGTTTGGACATAAGGAAGGATGTTTATTTTATAATCAAGGATGTAGAGGACCTTTAACTCATTCACCTTGTAATAAGGTACTCTGGAACAATACATCTTCAAAAACAAGAGCCGGTATGCCGTGTATAGGCTGTACGGAATTTGATTTTCCTTTAAGAGAAAATTTTTTTGAAACTAAGAAAAATATGGGAATTCCAGAAGAGGTTCCTATAGGAGTTTCAAAAAGAGTTTATATAACCATAACAGGTGTTGCAAAAACTTTAAAAAATGAAAGAGTAAATAAAAGGTTAGAAGAAACAGAGTGAATTTTTATGCCTGAAATTACAAAAACTGTTTTAAATAGAGTAGAAGGTGAAATTACTCTTAAACTTATTTGGGAGAACGATGTTATAAAAGATGCCTTTATTATAGCTCCTAATTTTAGGGGGTTTGAGTTTATTTTAGAGGGAAAACCGCCTCTTGATGCCCTTGTTATAACTCCTCGTATATGTGGAATATGTGGACATGCTCATCTTATGGCTTCTACTTTTGCATTAGAGCAGATTTATAAAAGTGCAGGTTATAAATTAGAGATATCAGAAAAGGCGAGATTAATTCGAAATATCACTCTTGCTTGTGAAATAATACAGAACCATATAAGATGGTTTTATATATTTGTTTATCCTGATTTTTTATCTCTTGAAAATAAAGTAAGCTTAAAAGATTTTGAACCTATAAAAGGAAAAAAATGGAGAAAAGCTGTAGATTTTAGTTCAAAGATTGTGAAAATTATTTCTATTTTTGGTGGTCAGTGGCCTCATACTTCTTATAGTCTTCCTGGAGGTGTAATGTGTGAGCCGACTAACATGGAAATTGTTTCAGCTGTGGGAATTGTTGATGAGGTATTAAGATATTTTGAGGAAGATATTATAGGTATGAATATTGAAGATTATCTTCAAATAACTTCTTTAAGAGAATTTATAAATAAATCTTCAGGAGATTTAGCAACATTTATAAAACTTTCAAAAAAGTTTCACTTACATAAGACAGGTAGAGCTTACAATAGATTTATCTCTGTAGCTGACTTTGATACACTATTTTGTTCAGGTATAACTTCAAGAAAAAAAAGATTATTTGATATAAAAAAAGTAAAAGAAGTAGATACTTATTCTTATCTTTTAAAAGATAAAAGCTTTTCTTTTGATAAAAAGAAGTATTCGTGGTCGAAAGCTGTTAGATACGAAGGACTTCCTTATGAAACAGGTCCACTGGCAAGACAGATTAACTCAGAAAATCAGCTTTTTTTAAATTTGAATAAAAAATTAAGAGACTCATATCTGGTAAGGATATGGGCTAGGGTTGATGAGATAGGTAAACTTTTGGTTTTTGTAAAAAACTGCCTTAAAAAAATTAATATAAAAGAGCCCTCTTATATAAAACCTGTTAAAGATATAAAAGAGCTTGAAGGAGAAGGATATGGATTAGTAGAAGCGGCACGAGGGTCTTTAATTCATAGAGTCTCTGTAAAGGAAGGAAAAATTAAAGATTACAATATTATAACTCCTTCTGTCTGGAATTTAGGTCCAAGATGTAGAAAATATTTATCTCCTGCTGAAAAGGCTATAATAGGACAGAAATCAGAACTTACAGCACATATGATTTTAAGAAGTTTTGATGTATGCTCTGTCTGTACCACACATTGATAAATCTTGATTTTCCCATATATTATATAGTCATATTTTTATATTTTTAAGGAGTTTTTATGAAAATAAGGGAAATTTTAAAAGATTTTAAATTTTACTGTGAATATCCAAAAGATAGTTATAGCATTTACTATGCTAAGTTTAATAATGAAAATTATGGTTTTTTAGTTAGATTTAAAGATATCAGCAGTATAAAAGATATTATATTAAAAGGTAAAATAGAAAAACCTTATTATTTCAAAGCAATAAATATGAAATTTGTTTATAGAAATCAGGAAAATCAATATACAATTTTAAAAAGAGAATATTTCTCAGAATACACTCCAGAAAGGTTAAAAGAGGATGAGGAAAAAATAAAAGATATAGTTACAAATACATTAGGTTTGGAAGCTAGGAAAAATCTCGATTTAAAACTTACAGATATAGAAGAAACAGACCTTCCAGAAAGTGTAAAAAGATTAAAAAACTATGTTTTAGAAAAGGATATGTATTTTAATGTAGTTTTAGAAGAAAATGATAAATTTAGTCTTAATCTTATTTATGATAAAAATAATCTTTACTATCGAATTTATCCTAAATTACAGGATACTTCAGTCAAAGGTTTAGACTACTATAAAGTAAACGATAGAACCTACTTTATAGCTCCAGTTAGGGAAAACAGCTTTAATCAGATGAAAAAACTTATAAAAGAAGGTTCCTGAAAGGAACCTTTTGGTTACTTTTTCTTTGCTACTTTTTCTGCCCAGGCTATTATTTCTTCTTCTGGTATATCTAAATTGTGTTCTTTTACGTATTCTTTAAGATAAGCAACAATTTTATCAAACTTAGCCATAGCCCTACCTTTATCTGGAGTAGGGTCTTTTACTAAGCCATAAATCTGTCTTCCTTCATGCCATTCTGGAAGATACTCTGTTATAGGTAATCCATCTTCTCTTACAAAAAGTAAGCAATGACAGTATTTGAATATCTGCATTTCATCACAGGCACATATCCATCTTCTTTTTTTAACTTCTTCCTGTTTATCTGGATAAAAATTACATGGACATAAAGGTCTACCAAGTTCTTGAAGGTGTGCTGCAAGTCCATTTATAACGGCTTCTGCTGCTTCTTTATTTGGATTTACTACTGTTCCTGATTTTTCTGCAAAAGTATAAGCAAATTTTTCCATTTTTTCCTTTAGTTCTGGTTTTACTTCTTCCATTTTTGTCCTCCAGATTTTGTGATTAAAGGTTTATTACAATATAATAATAAAATTATAAACTATAATGATATACATCAGCTTAGATTTTAATAATTAAGTTTTTAAACTTGTCTACATAGGCTTTTGCATATGGAGGGATAAAGGTCGTTGATGAGTATTCAACAACTATAGATGGAGATGGAAGTTCATTTCCATATGATAGTTTATTTCTATCTATTATATATGTTTCATATTCTTTCTGGTTATATATGATTTTTAATTTATTTAAGATGGCACTGCTAGTAAACTTTTTCTTCTTTTTTTCTTCTTTAATGGATGGTTTTTTGGTTATACCTATAGCTTTTAATCTTATATTTACTATTTCTATTGGTTTTTTATCATCAGCATATCCATACATCTGTTTATGCTTTTTAAAAAATAAATCAATAAAGTTCTTTTTAAAAGGTATGGTTATTTCATAAGACTGTCCTTTATATCTCATATCAAGGTATTTTTCAAATATTATTTTTTCTACAGGCTCATGTTTTAATTCTTCTTTTGCCTTTTCTATTAGCTTATTAAAAAGTACATCAATATGGGTTGTTTCCTGATAACTGGCATTTATCATAACAGTTATCGAGTAATCTTTTACTACATCTGCCATAAGCATTCCAAAAGCTGATAGGATACCGGGGTTTTGAGGTACTATGACAGCTGGAATATTTAAATCTTTTGCAAGTTCTACTGCATGTAGTCCTCCAGCTCCTCCATATGTAAAAAGATAAAAGTTAGATGGGTTATAACCTCTCTCTACAGATATAGCTCTTATAGCTTTTTGCATATTACTATTTGCAACTGTGATAATTCCTTCAGCAAGTTCTGTTGGGCTTAATCCAGTTTCCTTAGAAAGTTGAATAAATTTTTCTTTTACTTTCTCTGGATAAAGTTTCATTTTACCACCTAAGAAATATTCTGGAACTATTCTGCCTAGGAAAAGGTTTGCATCTGTCACTGTTAACCTGTTTCCTTTTCCATAACATACAGGACCTGGGTATGCGCCTGCACTTTCAGGTCCTACTCGTAAAGCTCCTCCTTCATCTATATAGGCGATAGAACCTCCACCAGCTCCTATTGTATAAATATCTATCATCTGAACTTTGACTGGAAGACCTGCTACTTTTGTTTCTGTAGTATAAGTAGGTTTTTCATCTATAAGAGATACATCTGTAGATGTTCCACCCATATCAAATGTTATTAGCTTTTTATACCCAGATATATTACCTATAGATAAAGCTCCTATTACTCCTCCAGCAGGTCCAGATAGTATTGTTCTGACAGGTTCTTTTGATGCTGTATCTATAGATATGCTTCCGCCGTTTGACTGCATTACTTTTAGTGTA
>JALSSG010000015.1 GCA_026984355.1 Hydrogenothermaceae bacterium | reverse complement strand
GATAGGAAAAAGAGATGAAAATACATTTTGGAACTTTTATTATCAAATTCCAATGGCAAAAGAAATAGAAACAGACGGTTATAGAGTTTATGAAAATTTAGAAAACAGGAAGGTTAAGAAATACGGATATACAAATTGGAGTGAGGGCTTGCATTCATTTTTAAGAAGTAAACTAGCTATGTTAAAGCGAAAAACAAAGGCTTATGCTAAATCTATTAGAGCTTTATATAGAGCTTTGGCTTTAGTTTTTGTTAGATGGAATTTACTATCTACTTGTTAACTTAATACCAAAATTAAGTGAACTTTGAATTTAAATATATCTAAAATTGAATTTTTTCTTTTTTATATGTAGATACTGCACTTAGTACTGTGCCTATTAACAAAGAAAATGTAAGTAATGAACTACCGCCATAGCTCAAAAATGGAAGCGTTATCCCAACAACAGGAGCAAGCCCTAAAGTCATGGATATATTTATAAATGCCTGAAATGACAAAATAGAAGCTGCTCCAAAACATACAACCTTGGCTGTATTATCTTTTATCTGTAATCCCCAGTAAAAAATTCTTCCAACTAAAAATAAGTAAATTGTAAGAACTAAAATAGAAACTAAAAATCCCCACTCCTCACCTATAACAGAAAATATAAAATCTGTATGCTGTTCTGGTAAAAAATACAGTTTAGATTGTGTTCCTTTCAAAAATCCTTTTCCTGTAATTTGCCCTGAACCTATAGCTATTTTTGATTGTATTATGTGATAGGCTGTACCTAAAGGGTCTTTTTCTGGATTTAAAAAAGCAAGAATTCTATTTTTTTGATAGTCTTTAAGATGATTCCAAAGATATGGTGCCAAAGCTAATACTACAATTAAAGCAGTAATGATATACCTTTTTTTAATTCCATATATGAATATTATAAAAACTGCAGGAAAAAGAATAGTTATAGCTGTTCCAAGGTCTGGTTGAAGAATAGTTAAAATGGCAGGAATAAAAGCTATAAAAAAAATAACAATAGCATCAAATATCGATATAGGGCTTTTTTTATCAGATAAATAATAAGCGATAACAAGAATAACAATGACTTTCATAAATTCTGAAGGCTGTAAAGATACAAAACCTAAATTAATCCATCTTTTTGCACCTAAAATAACATCTCCAGCTACAAGAACAAAAATTAATGAGAATATTCCAATAACGTAAAGAATTATAGAAAAGTTTACAATTTTTCTAAGGTCTATAGCAGAAAGAAAAACCATAAGAAGAATTCCTAAAATCCCAAAAATTCCCTGTTTTATATATATGTTTGGATATTCATTAATTGAGGCACTATATATGTTTAATACCCCCCAAAAAATTAAAACAATAATTGGAACAAACAAAAAATAATCTATATTCTTTAAAAAACCTAAAGGGTTATAAATCCTCATCAACAATACCTTCTATAACTGAATTTTCGATTATTTCTTTAACAATTGGTGCAGCTACTCTACCTCCACTTTCACCATGTTCAACAAAAACTGCTACTGCAAATTTTGGATTTTTATATGGATAAAAATCAACAAACCATGCATGATCTCTAAGTTCCCATTTAACTTCCTCTTTTTTATTTTTATCTTTTTTCTTTTTTCTTGATACCTGAGCTGTTCCTGTTTTTCCTGCACTTTTTACTGGTGCATCTCTTAAAACCTTTGCAGTCCCTTTTTTACCGTATATTACTTTATATAAACCTTTCTTTATCACTTTTATATAAAATGGGTTTACATTTAGCTCTCTTACTAAAACAGGTTTTATCTGATGGAGTTTATTTTCCTTATTATCAAAGTAGGCTTTTAGAAGTTCTGGTTTATAGATTTTCCCACCATTTGCTATTGGAGATATTATTTTGATTGCATCAAATGGTGTAATAGCCAGATATCCCTGACCTATACTAAGATTTATTGTATCTCCATGAAACCAGTTTTCATTTAAAACTTCCATTTTCCAATCTGGAGAAGGTATCCTTGATACTTTTCTTTCAATTCTTTTATTTAGTTTCTCTCCAAGACCAAAAAGATGAGTATAGTAAACAATTCTATCTACCCCAAGTTCCAGTCCAATTTGATAAAAAAATGTATCACATGACATTTCTAAAGCTTCTTCAATATTTATCTTTCCACAACCAGCAGGATTCCAGTTTCTATATTTCCATTTACCAATCTTAAAAACGGCTCCACTTTCTACCCTTTCATAAGGAGAAATAACTCCTTCCTCAAGAGCACCAAGTCCAACAATGATTTTATATATTGACCCTGGAGGATATAAACCATACAAAGCCTTATTAAACAAAGGTTTATATTTATTTGTTATTAATTTTTTCCATTCTTTAGGTGTAAATCCTTTTGTGAATTTCTCTATATCATAAGTAGGATAACTAAGTAAAGCTAATATCTGGTAGGTTTGTGGATTTACTATTATTACAGCTCCTGAAGGCTGTCCTGAATCCTTAAAAGATTCATATGCTATCTTTTGAAGCCTTGCATCTATAGTCAGATATATATCTTTCCCTCTTTTAGGCTGTTTCTCCCATAAAACTTCCTTTTGTCTTCCATAAGCATCAACGATAACAGCTCTATAACCGGGACTTCCTCTTAAAAAATCATCATACATCTTTTCTATACCGCTTTTACCAACGAGGACATCAGGTCTTAAGTAAGGATTGTTCTTAAGCTGAGAATAAGATGGATATCCTACATAACCAAGAACATGAGGCATATATTTAGCATACTCAGTATATACTCTTTTAGGTACAACTTCTATATAAAAACCTTTAAAAAGGTAAAACTTATTGTAGAATTTCTCTATCTGTTTATCTGTTAGATTTTCAGCAACAACAATTTTTGTGATATATCCCTTTTCAAAAGCTTCTATAATCTCTGGTGATAAATCTATACCTAAATAATCTTTTAGAGCTTTTATAATCTGATTTTTTTTGTAATTATTATGGACTATGTACGGAAGTGCAACAAGAGAAAAGGTAGGAACATCATAGGCTAACAAAATTCCGTTTCTATCAAAAATTTTTCCTCTTGGAGGATTAATTGTATATAGTCTAAGGTAATTTTTTGTAGAAATTTCTCTGTAATAATCTCCCTTTAAAACCTGGAGATAATAAAGTCTTCCAGCTAAAGCTATATAAACAATAGAAAGAAGGACAATAACAAAAATAATTCTATTCTTTTTCATCTACCTAACAATACCTTGAGAGGAATATATAAAATTGTATTAAGCAAAACATAAAATAAAAAATTTGCAGAGATATAAAATATATCTGTTTTTGCAAAAATCAGTATTGATTTAACCAATAAATCTGCAATTGATATAAAAGCTATAAGAGAAATTCCATAAAAATATATCCCAAAATCAATATGATTTTTTATTTCATTTACAACATACACGATAATAAGATTAACAATAACGTTGTAAACAAAAAGTTCAGCCATATATAAATCCTCAAAAAGACCAAAGAAGAAAGCAAATTTTAAAGATTTTTTCAAAGGAAACTCAAGTGCTACAATTGTAAGAAAAACTTTTATTAAAGATGGATAAATACCATAAACAGAAAATAGCTTAAACAAAACAGTTATCTCAAATAAAAAAAGTAAAATTCCAATTAAAAAATATTTACTTTCTTTTTTCATCTTTTTTCTTTAAAACAAGTACATATTCAAGTTTTGTAGGATTTAAAAAAACTTTAACTTTAACAGTCTTAAAAAAATTTCCTTCCTGATAATCTACACTATCAACAATACCTATTGGAATACCAGATGGATAACCATCAAAACCGGCAGTTTCAACTACATCTCCTACTCTTATATCCTGTTCAGGCCTTACAAATTTTAAAATACCGTAATTTTTATTAAAACCTTGAAAAAAAGCAATTTCTCTTGTATTTCTAAGCCGTACTGTAGTTTTAAAATTTTTATTTGTAACAAGTAAAACTGAGGAAGAATACCTTGAAACCTGAGTTAATATACCAGCTAAATATCCATCATTTATAACAAAATTACCTTCAGAAACACCATCTAAACTCCCTACATTTATAACTACAAAATCAAAAAGATTATCAGAAGAAATTCCTATAACCTTTCCTGTTATGTAAAAAAGCTCATTAAATATATCCTGTCTTTGTTTTGTAAAATTCAAAAGCTTTTTTAATTGCTGATTTTCTATTTCCTTATCCTTTAGTTCTATAATTTTAAATTTTAGATATCCAAGTTCTTGCTTTAGGATTTCATTTTCTTTAATAAGCTTTGATTTATCTTTTAGTAAAGAAAACTTTTCCTTTGAAAAGGAATAAATTCCCTCTCCTACTTTCTGAACTGGATAAACTACCATCAAAAAAATACTTTTTGCACTGTAAATAAGAGAACCTTTTTTTGTATCAACAAAAAGGAAAATAAAAATTAAAAAAATAATCGGGATTATAAAAAAGAATAAAATTTTTGTATAAATATTTGAAAGTATAAACCTAAATAAAGCTTTAAAAAACTCAATCATCTAAATCAAGCAAAAGATACTCTTTTTATAAGGTCAAAGTCTTCTAAAGCATCACCTATTCCCTGTGCAACAGCTGTAAGAGGATTTTCACAGTAAGATACTGGAAGGTCAGTTTCTTCCCTTAATCTCTGGTCTAAACCATATATTAGAGAACCACCCCCTGCTAAAACAATACCTCTTTCTACAATATCTGCTGCAAGCTCTGGAGGAGTTTTCTCCAGTGCTGTTCTAACAGCATTAACAATAGCGGATATAACATCTTCAAGAGCCTCTCTTATCTCCTTTCCTTTGATAGAAACACCTCGTGGCATTCCGGTCATATCTCTACCTCTTATTTCCATTTCCTCTTCATCTCTTTCAGTTGGATATGCAGAACCAAGCTCAATTTTTATCTTTTCTGCTGTCTGCTCACCAATTAAAATTTGATGTTTTCTCTTTAAATACTGAACGATAGCTTCATTCATTTCATCACCAGCTGTTCTAATAGAGTAAGAAAGGACAAGACCAGATAGAGAAATAACAGCTATCTCAGATGTTCCACCACCTATATCAACTATCATATTTCCACCAGGCTCTTTTATAGGAAGACCTGCACCTATAGCAGCTGCCATAGGTTCGGCAACAAGGTAGATTTCTCTTGCACCTGCCTGTCTTGCTGCATCTACAACAGCTCTTTTTTCTACTGTAGTAATACCAGAAGGAACACCTACTATAATTCTTGGTTTTGCAATAAAAGAAAACGGAAGATTTGAATGAACTTTTTTAATAAAATATTTAAGCATAGCCTGTGTAACATCAAAATCAGCAATAACTCCATCTTTCAACGGTCTAATTACTTCTATATGTTCTGGAGTTTT
>JALSSG010000014.1 GCA_026984355.1 Hydrogenothermaceae bacterium | reverse complement strand
CTTTACAATAACTACATCACCAACTTTTATGTTTTCTACAGGAATTTCTATTTCTTTTCCATTTTTTAAAACAATAGCTTTTTCTGGTGAAAGATTAAGAAGTTCTTTCATAAAATTAGAAGCCTTTGCCCTTGAAGATGTTTCAAGATACCTTCCAAACGTAACTAAAACCAAAATCATAGTAGCTGTTTCAAAATATATAGAATTCTTTCCAGTTAAAACAGAATAAACAGAAAGGAAATAAGCAGAAAATGCCCCTATAGCTATAAGCATATCAGTATTTAGATTTATTCTTTTTCCACTAAAAGCATTCCTCAAAATAGGAATACCTAAAAGGAGCATAACAGGAGTAGCTAAAATCAATATTATGTATTTAACAAAATTAGTAAACATAATTGCTTCTTTATCATCTGGTGTAAAGTGAGCTCCATAAAGATAGGTAGACAGCATAAAAACCAACATCGCTAAAAAATAACCAAAACCAAACTTACCTAAAAAAGCTACCGCTGTTCCTTCATCTCCCTTTAATCCTGTAGTTTTATAAACAAGATAACATCCAAAACAGCAGAAATTCTCAGACTTTCCATCTACCTCATAAACAACAGGTTTTCCAGTAATTGGAATTCCACATTGAAAACATTCCTTAGCATCAGTAATGTCTATATTACATTCACAAGAAATAGAAACAGGAGATTTTAGTTCTTTTTCCATTTTATTTCCTTTTTTATCAAAATTTCTACACAAATATAAGCCTTTAAATAGCCAATTACAAGATTTCTGTCCTTTTTGGAACTATCAATTGTCCAATATGGAACAGAAATTACAGATAAATAAGGATTAACTAACTGTATAAAACCTTATACTACAAATATATATACTATAAAAAACTATATTGGCATGATTATTGTAAATAGTTTACATAAACACTAATAAAAGGAGGTTCAGTATGGTTTATATAACTGTAATACTTTTTTTATTTTCATTTTTTTCTGGGCTTTCTTATGCTGAAGAAGAGTTTTATGAAGAACCAGAAAAATATGTAATAGTACTTGACTACCCTCAGGTTAAAAGACAGATAGTAACAATGAATGTCATAGGAAACATATTAAAATACTACAACTACGACCCAAATAGAGTAGAAATAGCAGTAGTAGTGTTTACACCTCCAGCTATAGGGTTTCTTATAAAGAACTATACTCCTCCTACCTTTGAATTTTTAGATGTTGAAAAAGTAAGACAAAAAGCACAGGGACTTGCTATGTATGGAGTCAAATTTTATGCATGTAAAAACACAATGAAAAAAGTAGGAGTTACAGAAAAAGACCTTGTAGATTGGGCTGAGCCTGTGCCAGCAGGTGTAGTAAAAGTTCATGAGCTACAAAAACAGGGATACAAATTAAAAGTAATATGGTAAAGGAGGGTTAATGATGCTAAAAAAAATACTGATATCAACAATAGCTACAGTATCTACTGTAATGTACTGCAAAGCTGGGATACTTGACAATCCAGATTTTCCATGGTTTGGAAATCCTAAAGAAACAAACATGACAAGAAAAATTGCTCACAAAATGAGACTTGGCATATGGATACAGGGCAGATATGCTCATATACAACAACCTGACACTATAAAAATTTTCAACGGTGCTGATATAAAAACTAATGGAACTATAGACAACTTTTATATAAGGAGATTGAGATTTTTATTTATAGGTAAGTTTTTAGACAACTGGAGATTTACGATACATACAGGTCTTGCTCCTGTTGGAAAATATAAAACCGACGATAAAAAGCTTAGAATATTTGATGCTTTTGTGGCATATACTAAATGGAAATATGCAACCTTTTTGATTGGTAGAGAAAAAATATTTTTTGGAAGACCTTTTAGTGAAAGATTACCTTACTGGCATAATATAGTTTTTCCCCTTGCTGAAAAGTCTATGTTCCTTGGACTTGCAGGAGTTTTAAAAGAACTATATCCAGATATTGCTTTTAAGCTTATGGCAGGTGCGCCTCTTCCTTTTGCTTATAGAATAGACCAAGCACCAGGAGCAAGAGCACCTGGAGTAGTTATGCAGGGTTTTTTAGCAAATGGACACTTTGATTATAAACTAGGTCTATACAATGCATGGAGAGATGGACTTAGAGGCATTACAAACTCTGATGGTGTAGGCTATCCTGAATTTTTGAAACTTGTTAGAGTGCAGTATAACATATGGCCTGAAGCAAATCCAAAATTACTTGGTTATAAAGGAAACCACTTTGGAAGGGGAAAACATTTTACAATAGGTGCCAGTTATTACTCACAAAATGATATTATTCAAAAAAGAGAATTTAAAGACCCAGCAACTCCTGTATACGGAAATCTCTATAGTGCAAAATATGATGCAGAAGGATACACTGTTGACTTTTCTGGTCATAAAGGAGCATTTACATGGAGAGGAGAATATATGAATGTGAAAAATAAAAATATACAGATTTTTAATTCAATATCTCCGATAGCTGGAACAATACCTCCTCCATTTAGAGATGGAGCAAAAAAAGATTTAGAACTTAAAGCATGGTGGTTGCAGTTTGCATATCTTTTTCCTAAAAAAGTTTTATTTGGAAGACCAGAAATAGCTGTAATGTATGAATATTTTGACCCTGATGCTCAGGGAAATTACAGACCAAAATTTGACTCAGATGGAAATCTTATAAAAGGTGGCAGTGATGTATGGAAACTTTTCCATATAACATTAAACTACTATTTCTATCAGGAATTTGCTAAATTTTCTATAGAATACATAAAAGTAAAAGAAAAATACCAAGACCATAAAAATGACCAGATACTTGCTCAGTTAGTCTTTGCCTTCTTCCCATAATTTCAAAAGCCCCTGCTTACGTAGGGGCATTTCTTTAACCCACCTTTCTTATAGTAAAATAATAATATTTTAAAATCCTAAAAAGAGGAAAGTAATTGATAACTATATACAATAAAAATCTTATAAGAACTATTACTGCTGGTGCAATAGGAAATGTTCTAGAGTGGTATGATTTTGCCCTTTATGGTTATCTTGCACCTATAATTGCAGATTTGTTTTTCCCATCTGATGACCCTGCTATATCTTTGATAAAAACTTTTGGTGTTTTTGCTGCTGGATTTTTTATGAGGCCTTTAGGTTCATTAGTTTTTGGACATATAGGAGATAAATTTGGTAGAAAGCAGGCTCTTGCTCTTTCGATACTTGTAATGGCTATAGCTACAACCTTGATAGGTCTTCTTCCAACATATCAGCAGATAGGAATATGGGCAGCTGTTTTACTTACAATACTTAGACTGTTTCAAGGACTTTCTGTAGGTGGTGAATATACAACATCTGTATCATTTTTAGTAGAACATGCACCTCCAAATAGAAGAGGACTTATAGGCAGTTTTGGTCTGTTTGGGGCTGTTTTAGGTATATTACTTGGTTCAGCTGTTGGAGCAGTTATAACAGGATTTATGGACAAGGAAAGTCTTTATAGTTTTGGATGGAGATTGGCTTTCTTAGTAGGAATTCCCTTAGGCATTCTTGGTTTTTATATTAGAAGAAAAATTGAAGAAACACCCGGATTTAAAGAAATAGAGGAAGCTGAGGAAATAGCAAGATTTCCTCTTTTAGAAACTTTGAAAATTGCTCCTAAAGAGTTTTTAAAAAATGTAGGTCTTTCTACACTTCAGGCAGTTTCTTTTTATGTATTGTTTGTTTATCTTACTACCTATTATTCTAAGATACTTGGTATTCCTTTCTCAAAGGCACTTACTATAAATACAATAAGTATGGTTGTTCTCGTAATTTTTATTCCTATAATGGCTTTTCTTTCTGATTTGATTGGAAGAAAAAAGATTATCATTTCCTCAATATTAATGCTTGTTATACTTGCATATCCTCTATTTTTACTTATCTCATCTGGAGATATTTCAAAGATTTTAATAGCTCATATGACTTTTGCATTTATAACATCTGGTTTTATGGGAACAGTACCTACTGTTTTAGTTGAAATGTTCCCAACAAAGATAAGAAACACAGCTTATTCTGTAGGTTATAATCTTGCTCTTGCTTTGTTTGGTGGAACAGCTCCTCTTGTAGTAACTTATCTAATTAAAACTACAGGTGATTTAATGGCTCCAGCTTACTATTTAATAGCTGCAGCTTTATTAGCACTGTTTATTGCTCTTACTTTAAAAGAAACAGCCTTTGAACCCTTAAAAAAGTAATTTATGAGCTTAATTTTGTTATAAGTTCATATATAGGTCCTATGATGCTGATTATCACTAAAAGTAAAAACAGTCCTACAATACTTATAATTATAGGTTCTATCATCTTTGCTATATTCTGAGATGTATAATCAACTTTGTAATAGTAGTAGGAAGATATATAGTCTAACTGCTCTTCAAGGCCTCCTGTTTGTTCTCCTACTGCTATCATTCTTGTTATGAGAGGAGAAAAAACTCCTTCTTCTTTAAGAGCGTTTGCAAGACTGTATCCTTCTTCCACTTTCATTTTTGTATTTTTTATAGCGTTTTTAAAAACAAAATTTCTTAAACTACTGGCTAATATATCAAGAGCTCTATTTATTGGTATTCCTGCTTTTATCATGAGTCTAAGGTATTCTGAAAAGAAGGCATAATAAAAATTGTTTAAAACTGTTCCAATAATGGGTATTCTTAAAAAGATTTTATCTATATGGTACTTTACTTTGTCATTTTTTTCTTTAGCAACTTTTAGAAAGAAAAAGGCAAGAAATATAGCTATCAAGATATATAACCCATAGCTTATTAAAAAATTAGAAATACTTAAAAAATATTCGGTAATCGTTGGAAGTTTTATCCCAAGGTCTTTAAACATTTTTGTAAGTTTTGGAAGAACATATACTACCCAGAATATAATAGCTCCAAATATTGCTATAACTGCAAATATAGGATATATAAGAGCTTGTTTTGTTTTTGATATAATATCATCGATTTTTTTCAAATGTTCAGCAGCATCTTTTAATGTCTGGTCAAGACTTCCTGTTTCTTCTCCTATCTTAAATAAGGTTATAACAATATCTGAAAAGTATTTTCTGTATTTTTGTGTAGCCTGTGATAAAAGCATACCTCCTTGTATTTTAAATGCTATATCATAAAGCATATCTTTTAAAACTGGATTTTGAGCATCATCTGCAAGGTCTAAAATACCAGTACTTAAAGGAATTCCAGATTTAACAATAAGATGTAAGTTTTCTAAAACTTCTATTATTTCTGACCTTCTTAGTTTACCTTTAAATCTTTTTAAATTTATATATTTAAAAATTTCTGGAAGTTCTCGAATTTTTAAAGGTGTAAGGTTTGAAAATTCAAGATAAGGAAAAAGAGATTCTTCATCTATACTAAATATTTTCCTGACTTTATTCCCTCTATTATCTATAGCTTCAACAAGATATAG
>JALSSG010000013.1 GCA_026984355.1 Hydrogenothermaceae bacterium | reverse complement strand
GGATAAAGCTGAAGAAGTTGCAGATGAAGATGAAGCAGAAGAGGTGGAAATTTATAGTGGGGTCATAACTGCCAAATCATGTGCAGAAAAAGCTCAAGAAACTGGAGAATTTGAAATACTTGCTAACTGTCCACCAGTTGAAGCAGCAAAGTCAGGATATGTAATATATGATGTTACAGAAAATGAGTTTTATGTACCTAAACTTGGGAAAATATATTTATTTGAGCTTGATGAAGGATTTGGTGGAAGTATAGACGTTACTGGTGTAATAGTAGGTAAAACAAAAGATGGTATTCCAATACTAGACCCTGAAGAATATGAAATTACTCCAAAACCAAAGCCAGGATTCTTCAAAGGTTGTTTATAATATCTGGGGCTTTTAAGCCCCATTTTTTTATTTTTGCTCAATTTTTTCAAATCTTATTTAAACTCTTTATAAATTTATTTATAATTTCTATAAATAAGTACAAAAATATAGATATTGTAAATTATGTTAATCTGTAGTAAAAAATAGATAATTAATCTTCTAAGGAGGGTTCTCATGAGGTTAGGTTTTTTAGTAGACTTGAGCAGGTGTATGGGATGTATGGCCTGTGCAGTCTCGTGTAAAGCAGAAAATAATGTTCCATTAGAAAGCTGGAGACTTAGAGTTAAATATATAGATCAGGGTGAGTTTCCAGAAACAAAAAGGCACTATGTTCCTCTTAGATGTAATCACTGTGAAAATGCTCCCTGTGAAAGAATATGTCCAGTTAGTGCACTCCACTATTTACCAAACGGCATTGTTAATGTAGACCATGATAGATGTATAGGTTGTGCTTCTTGTATGATGGCTTGTCCATACAATGCTATTTATATAGACCCTGTAACAAACTCTGCAGATAAATGTACATACTGTGCACACAGAATAGAAGTAGGATTAATGCCTGCTTGTGTAGTAGCATGTCCAACACATGCTAATATCTTTGGTGATTTAGATGACCCTGAAAGTGAAATCTCTAAATACTTACAAGAACACAGAGATGTAATGGTGAGAAAACCTGAACTAAATACAAAACCAAAACATTTCTATGTTAGAGGTTCGGATGTAGCATTAGACCCATTAGCTTCAGAAAGACCAGAAGGATTTACTTTATTTACAGAAGTTAAATTCTTAGAACATATAGGAGGGCATTAAAATGTTGGGAGCAGAAGTTACCTTTGATGTAGCTTTACCAAAAGTAGTGTGGGGATGGCTCGTTTCTACAAATATGTGGGCTAAGAGCATATCAACAGGAGCGTTCTTTATAGGTTTATATTTCATAAAGAAATATCCAGATAATGACGCTTTCTTTAGAAAATGGCTACCTTTACTTGGTCTTGTTTTTATAGGTATAACATTACTTGTTACAATTTTAGACCTACATCATGAATTTAGATTTTGGAAGATATTTTTATTTGCACACTTTACATCAGCAGTTACTATAGGTGCGTGGGTAGTGTCTGGTTATGTTCTAATATTACTTGCAGCATTCTGGTCGTGGGTAACAGGAAATAGAAAAATATTTGACAGACTTGTAATTCCAGGTTTTATTCTTGCATTTTTCTCTACCATATATACAGCTGGTATTCTTGCACAGTCTACAGCAAGAGAAGTATGGACATTCCCAGCTGAAATGATTTCTATGCTTTTAAGTGCAACCTTAGCTGGTTCGGCAGCTTATCTTATAGTTGGACTTATATATGGAAGTTTAAATGAAAAAATAAAGAAAGAGCTTAGCTATATTCTTTTTGGTAGTGCTGGTTTGCTTGCAGCGATGTTTATCGGAGAAATTGTATTTGCCAAAATGCACAGTGAATATGCAGAAAAAGTTGTAGAAATTATGGCTTTTGGAGAAGTAGCACCTTGGTTTTGGGGTGGAATGTTCCTTGCATTTATAGTTCCAATGGTACTTGTAGGTATAGCTGCAGAGAAGAAAAAATTTGAATACGCTCTACTTGGTTCTTTAAGTGCGTTAGTAGGTTTATGGCTTATAAAACATGCATGGTTAATAGCTCCTCAATCTTTACCATTAAGTTAATAATAGGAGGGAGATGAAATATGAGGTTAACAAGAAGAACATTTTTAAAAGGAACAGCTGCAACAATAGGAGGAGTGGCTTTAGCAAAAGGTGTTTTTGAAAAAACAAATACACCAGCTGTAGCTGAACAAAATGAAGAGATAACTTTTACTCCTGAAAGATTAGATTATTATCCACCATTTGATAAATGGAACAATTGGAGAGAGCCTGATGGAGATTACTGGAAGTTAAAAGGTGGAGCTCTTAGAAATGGTGTAAAAATGATTAATTACATGTTAGTTCCAACTGTATGTAATAACTGTGAAGCGGCATGTGGACTAACAGCATGGGTAGATAAAGACAATCTTGTAGTTAAAAAATTTATGGGAAATCCTTTCCATTCAGGTTCAAGGGGAAGAAACTGTGCTAAAGGTTATGCTGCACAATCTCAAATGTATGACCCAGATAGAATTCCTTTCCCTCTAAAAAGGGCTCCAGGTTCTAAAAGAGGAGAAGGTAAGTGGGTTAGAACTACATGGGATGAGGCACTAAAAGAAATAGCTAAAAAGATAAGAGAAGCTATTACAAGTGGTAGTGAATTAGAAAGAAAAATGATAATGTATCATGTTGGAAGACCTAATGAGTCAGGTGGCTTTACTGCAAGAGTTGTATGGACTTGGGGAGGGGATCATCACAACTCGCATACAAATATATGTTCTGCTGGTGGAAGATTAGGAGGAATAACATGGGCTGGTGATGATAGACCTTCTCCTGATTTTGCAAATTCTAGATTAATATTCCTTTCTGCATCTCATGCTGCAGATGCTGGGCACTACTATCAACAGCACGCTGGATACATAGCTGATGCGAGAGCTAAAGGTGCAAAATTGGTTATAATGGACCCAAGACTTTCAAACTCTGCAGGAATGGCAGACCTATGGATACCAGTATGGCCGGGAACAGAGGCTGCTGTGTATCTTGCTATGATTAGTAGGTTATTACAAGAAGATAAATATAACAGAAGATTTATGGAAAGATGGGTTAACTGGAAGTCTTTCCTAAAGGATAAAGATTACCTTAATTACCTTAAAGAAAATGGCTTTATTTCAAAATTACCAGAAGGTGAAACATTTGATGATTTTATTGCAGTACTAAAAGAGATTTATAAACCATACACATTTGAGTGGGCTGCAGAAGAAACAAAAGTTCCTGTTTACAAATTAGAGAAACTATATGAAATGATTTTATGGGCTGGAGATAGAATAACTTCTTATTTCTGGAGAGCACAGGCTGCAGGAAACCGTGGTGGTTGGATGAATGCTGGAAGAACAGGATATTTCTTACTTGTGGTTACAGGTGCTATTGGGAATGTTGGAGGAAATGGATGGCATCACTGGCACGTTCTTGGTGTCGGTGCTAAAGGAGGAAAAGCTACTTTAAAAGAGAAACCTAAACCGGTTGATGACTGGAATGAGTTGCTATGGCCTCCTGAATGGCCTTTATCTACATATGAACTATCTTATCTCCTTCCACACCTTTTATCTGATGATGAATGGAGAAAGAAATGGGAGAAAAGAGGACTAAAAATACCTTCAAAACTAAAAGTCTGGATTTCAAAAATATATAATCCAGTGTGGATTAATCCTGATGGTTTTAGATGGATAGAAGTGTTGAGAGATGAAAATAAAGTAGAGCTGCCTGTTAATCTTTCTCCAACATGGTCAGAAACAAACTGGTACTGTGATTATATACTTCCTGTAGGTCTTGCAGGGGAAAGACATGATAACCAATCTGCAGAAACTAAACCTGAAAGATGGACAGCATTTAGACAGCCTGTTTTAAGAGTTGCTCTACAAAAAATGGGATGGAAACCTAAAGTTCCATGGAGAGCGACATTAGAAGCTCACAAAAAAGCAGGTCTTGGAGAGGTATGGGAAGAAAATGAATTCTGGATTAATCTAATATGGGAAATAGATCCAGATGGTTCCTTAGGTATAAGACAATACTATGAGTCTAAGAAAAATCCAGGAAAGCCTGTAACTATAGAGGAATGGTATGATGCAGCATTTGGAACACTTCCAAAACTGAGAAAAGTTTGTGAAAAACTTGGAGTAACACCTTATGAGTATATGAGAGATAGAGGTGCATGGACAGAAGAAACAGATGTTTATAATGTACATGAAAGGGAAGTACCTTACGACCCTGTAAAAAATGCAATTAAATATAAAGGTAAATGGATACCTTTATCTGAATGTGAAATAGATGAAGATTCTGGAGCTGTGTACTTAAAGCATCATGGTGCAGACCACTGGCATAGTGAAAGACATACTATAGCTGTTAAGAAAGATGGAAAGTTCTTAAAAGGTTTCCATACACCAACAGGTTTATTGGAATTCTATTCAAAAACATTGGTAGAGTGGAAATGGCCTGAATATGCTATCCCTATATATCCAAGAGATAAAGAAGAAAGAAAGAAAATGGTTCATATTGTATCTCATGTACACCATGACTATATGACTGAAGAAAATGCATTTGCACTAAATCCTATCTTTAGGCTTCCTTATAACATACATACAAGGTCTGTTAATGCAAAATGGCTAATGGAAATTTCACAAAACCATAATCCTATATGGATATATGAAGGTGATGCTAAAAGACTTGGTATAAAAAGAGGAGATGCTATAAAACTAAGAGTTGTTGATACAGTATCAGGTATAGAAGTTGGATATTTTGTAGGTATGGCAATGCCAACACAGGCTACAAGACCAGGAGTAGTTGCATGTTCTCACCACTCTGGAAGATGGAGATTGAGAAGTACGGTTAAAGTTGATAAGTATGAACTTGGTGTTATGAGATATGGAACAGCTCTTGCTGATATGAAAGAAGAAGGAACGGTTAGAAAAATAAGATGGATAAAAGGTGTAGAGAGATTTAAGGTTGAAAAACAGGGTGATGAGTTTAAATGGCCATATCCAGATTTCAACAAAGACATGGAATATGTATGGTGGAAAGGTGATACAGGTGTATGGCAAAACGCTGTATTCCCAGCAAATCCAGACCCATTATCCGGTATGCACTGCTGGCATAAAAAAGTTCTTATAGAAAAAGCTGGTCCAGAAGATAAAATAGGTGATGTGGTTGTAGATATAGAAAAGACACTAAAAGTTTATCAGGCATGGAGGGATGTTTTAACAAGACCTGCACCAGGTCCAAATAACCTAAGAAGACCTAAGTGGTTCCCAAGACCTTGGTATCCACATACAGACAAAGCTTACAGAATGCCTATGGGTGAATCTCACGGAGAATAAACAATGTTTTTCAAGGGGGATTATTTCCCCCTTTTTTTAATTTTTCTACTTCTAATATCATTACAAAGGGCATATATTAGATATGTTTAGTTTTTACATTTTTAAG
>JALSSG010000012.1 GCA_026984355.1 Hydrogenothermaceae bacterium | reverse complement strand
ATTTTCTAAATATTTTTGTCTTCCGGGACTTAGACTTGGATGGATAATTCTTCCAGAAGAACTCGTTAGGAAGGCAGAGATTGTAATGCAAAATGTTTTTATATCTGCACCTACTTTAAGTCAGTACGGTGCTCTTGAGGCATTTGATTATGAATACCTAAAAAAAATAACTCAGACATTCAAACAAAGAAGAGACTTTTTATATAATCAGTTAAAAGATATATTTGATATTGATGTAAAACCTGAAGGTGCATTTTATATCTGGGCAAATATAGAAAGGTATTCTAATGATAGTTATAGCTTTTCTAAAGAACTTCTTGAAAAAATACACGTTGCTGTTACTCCAGGGGTAGATTTTGGGAAAAATAATACTGATAAATATATAAGGTTTGCATACACAAGAGATATTTCTCATTTAAAGGAAGGTGTGGAGAGATTAAGAAACTATCTTCTTTAAGGGAAGATAAACTCTATTTTATCTGGGAAAAAAATTATTATTTTGTTGTCCCAGCATTTAAATCCGTTGCTTTTTTCAGGAAGATAAAAATATTGTTTTAGTTTTTTTTCTTTTTTGGAGTACAGCTTTATAACCTTTTTGTCATCTAAATTTTCAAAAAACAAAAATGAATTTTCCAAATTACATATAGGTCTTCCTATGAAGAAGTACTTTAATTTTTTAGGATATATAGAGTACAGGTTAAAGAATTTCTCATCACATAATACAAATTTACCAAAAGGTTCACAATTTTTTCCAAGATATACTATTTTATTGCTATCAAAAAAATAGTTTCCTTTTTTTGTAAAAAATAAAACATAACTGTCTACGTCTCTTATTTTTTCTGGCTTAATCTGATATATCTCAAAATCACCATCAGGTTTTAGATGTACAAGATTTTCATCCACATAGAAAACTCCGTATTTAGTAAGAGAAAATACTTTTATATAAGATGGAAGTTTTTCTTTTAAAATTTTGTTTCCATGTAAGTCATATACATAAAAGACCTTTTCTTTTTTATCAAGTAAAAAAAGTTTTAATTTAGAAATTTTGTATTCATAGTCTGGAAGTATAGTTTTACAAAATAACTTTTCTTCTTTTTCTTCTTTTAGCTGGTATACACAGAGCTTTTTTTCATCTTTGTAAACACTATAGATGCGATTTTTTATCTGGAAAAATTCTGTGTGTGGTAAAGTTTGAATTTCCTGTATAAAGTTTAGCTTTTTATCATATATGGCAGTTTTTTTGTTTTTTGGCTTTATAATATAAAAATCCTTTAAAAACCATACTTTTTCTAAAAGTCCCGTTTGAATTGTTTTCCCTTCTGGTTTATATGGTTTTTCATTTATTTTTATCTTTCTTACCGGTTCAATTTTTCCCTTTGAAGAAAGATTGTAAAAATTACCTTCTTTAGAAAGAACAATTCCATCTGTGCCACATCCTACTGTAGTATATTCCCAGGATTTGATTTTAAGCTTTTTTAATAACTTCTTGGTTCTTATATCAAAAACAAATAAAAAAGCCTCTTTATATTGGGGTGATTTTTCTAAAATAAAAAGGGTTTTATAACACAGAAAAGTTTCAAATGTGTAGCCTTCAAATAAAGGAATTCTTTTAATTATTTTTGGGAAAAACTTTGGTGGTTTTATATAATAAACTTCTATTTTATTACTTTTAGGGATTAATAGGAAAGGTTCTTTTAAATTTTCAAAAATTATAGGCTTTGATTTAGATTTAAATCTAAGCTTTTTCTTTTTTCCCTCTTTGAAATATAAATACCATTTGTCATTTTTTTCTTCCAGTATAAATTTTTCTTTCTTTTGCTGTTTTTCTTCATATACTCTATGAGTTTTTAAATCGTATATTAAATCTCCAATTTTGATTTTTCTTCTTTCTATAAAGGGGATATAATCAGTAGATTTTAGTTTTATTTTTTTATTTTCTACTATAAAAGTGTAGATTTTGCTATTTTTCCCAATTGATATAACTTCTGTTTTTTTCATTTTTTTGTATAAAAGTAGGTCAGCCTGCAATTGATTTATAGAAAGTAGAAAAGCCTCTAAATTATTTTCAGTCTTTGCATAAGATAAAGTTATTATACAGAAAATTATTATGAGTAAATTCAACATATACATGATATCTTTTCTATATCTTCCTGTCTCATTATTCTAATCATATTAGTTTTTCCTGATACATTTCCTATAGAACCTATAGTTATTACATAGGTACCTTCTAATTTTTTCCCTTTTTCTTTTACTTTTTTTATAAGATTACAAAGCATAATCTCTGGGTCTTCTTGTTTTTGGACAACTTCATAAGGAACAACACCCCATATAATTGTACTTCTCCTTAATGTTTCTAAGTCATGGGAAACTACATATATAGGACATTCCGGCCTAAATTTAGATACAGCTCTTGCTGACCTTCCTGTAGTTGTAAATACTATTATTCCGTCTGCTTTTATATCTTTTGCTATGGATGAGCTTGCATTAGCTATTGCTTCATCAGGAGTTATGTTTCCAGTCATATTTCTATAGTAGTTATATATTTTTTCTGTTTCTTCAATTGTCCTTCTCATAACAGAAACAGCTTCTACTGGAAATTTTCCTATAGTAGTTTCATCTGATAACATAACTGCATCTGTACCGTCTAATACAGCATTTGCAATATCAGAAACTTCTGCTCTTGTTGGGCGCATAGAAGATACCATAGATATTAACATCTGGGTTGCTGTGATAACTGGTTTGGCTTTTTCATTAGCTTTTCTTATTATCATTTTTTGAACAACAGGAACTTTTTCCATTTCAATTTCAACACCTAAATCACCTCTAGCAACCATAATTCCATCAGATACTTCTAATATCTTATCTATATTCTCTACAGCTTCATGTTTCTCTATTTTTGAAAAAACAGGGATATCTATATCTTTTATAGATTTTATAAACTCTTTTGTATTTATAACATCCTGCGAATTTTTTACAAAAGATAAAGCTATAATATCTACACCATGTTCTAGTCCAAATTTTATGTCTTCTTTATCTTTTTCAGTTAATGCTGGAATATTTAGATGAATTTTAGGAAAATTAACTCCTTTTCTTGATGATATTAAACCACCAAGTATAACTTTTGCTACTACTGCATCCTCTGTTTTATCTACAACTTTTAGTCTTATTGTTCCATCAGCTATATATATCCTATCTCCCGGTTTTAGTTCATCTAAAATCTGTGGATAGTTTATAGAAACAGCTTCTTTTGTTCCTACTATTTTTTGTTTTACTATTTTTATAACATCTCCATATTTTACATAAAACGGTTCTTTTATTTCTCCGAGTCTTATTTTTGGTCCTGATAAGTCCTGTAAGATTCCAATAGGAATACCTAATTTTTTTTCCCAATATCTTATTTTTTGTATATAGTTTTTATGAGTTTCATAACTACCGTGAGAAAAGTTTAATCTAAAAACATTTACACCAGCTTTTATAAGCTGGTCTATTTTATCTTCTGAGGAAGGTCCTAAAGTAGCTACAATCTTTGTTTTATTCATTTTTGCCCCGTTTTATTAGTAATCGTTATTGAAAATTTGTATAATATTCATATTTATATTTCTAATTGAATATCTTATCCTAAGAGGTGGATTTTATGCAAAGAAGAAATACAAATCAAAGGAAACTTATATACGAGATTTTAAAAAATACAAATATACATCCTACAGCAGACTGGATATACGAACAGGTAAGAAAAGAAATTTCTAACATAAGTTTAGGTACTGTTTACAGAAATCTGAAAGTTCTAAAAGAAGAGGGAAAAATAATAGAAATAAGTGATGGAAAACAAAGTAGATTTGATGCAAGAACAGATAAACACTTTCATTTTAAATGTAGCTCTTGTGGTGGTATATATGATATTGATAAGGATGGGGTTGTTGATATAAACGAATCTAAGCTAGCTAATATGGGATACTTTATTCAGGATGTAGATGTTGTTTTTACAGGTATATGCTTTAAATGTAAAGGTGGAGAAAATTAAATGAAAAGAATAATAAGTCCTATAAATTCTCGTCCAGATAGACTGCCTCCCGGACAACATTGGACTAATAAACTACACATATTAGATATAGCAGGACCTCCTTTTGTAAATTTGGAAGATTATCGTTTTAAGATTTTTGGAGAAGTTGAAGAACCTGTAGTTTTAACATGGGATGATATACAATCTTTAGAAAAAGTAGAACTAATTGCGGATTTTCATTGTGTTACAAGGTGGAGTTGTCCAGAGGTTAGATGGATAGGTTTTCATGTAAATGAGATAAAAAAATTAGTAAAAATAAAAGATACAGCAAAAGCTGTAATGCTTCACAGTTTAGATGGATATACAACAAATGTTCCATTAGAATACTTTTTTGATGAAGATGTAATTTTTGCATATATGCTAAATGGTAAACCTCTTCCTGCAGACCATGGTTATCCTCTAAGACTAATAGTTCCTAAACTTTATGCATGGAAAAGTGCTAAATTCGTCTATGGTGTAGAATTTATGGACGAAAACCGTCCAGGTTTCTGGGAACAAAGAGGATATCACCTCATAGGAGATCCATGGAAAGAAGAAAGATATTCCTATTAAGGTGAACAGGTTGACTCATCAAAAAGAAAAAGAACGATGGGCGTTAGGTTCTTTACTCCTTAATTTATCTTTAACTATACTCAAATTTGTATTTGCAATTTTTACTGGAAGTCTTGCATTAATGGCAGAGGCAATTCATTCATTTTCTGACTTATCTGCATCTATTATATCTTTTATAAGTGTAAAATTATCTGCTAGAAAAACAAAAGAGTTTCCTTATGGACTTTATAAGATAGAAAATATAGCAGCAATAATTATATCTATATTTTTATTTTTTGCTGCTTTTGAAATAGTAAAAGAAGCTTTGTTCTCAAGAGAGGATATACAGGTAAAACATCCAGAAGTAGCTATATTTGTTATGGTTATTGCAATGGTTTCTACTTTTCTTTATTCAAGGTTTGAACTTAAAGCAGCAAAACGATTAAATTCCCCTGTACTTTTATCAGATGCTGAACATATATGGGCTGATTTTCTTTCATCATTGGTAGTTTTAGTAGGTCTTGTTGGAGTTTATATAGGATACAACATAGATAAGTATGCAGCTGTAGTTGTAGCTTTATTTATAATAAAAAGTGGATGGGAAATATTATCATCTGGAATAAAGGTTTTGTTAGATGTTTCTTTAAGCGAAGAAGAGATAAAGAAAATAGAAGAAATAGTTTATAAACATCCGTCAGTAGTAAGGATAAAAAATATAAGAGGTAGAGAAGCAGGTAGTTATAAATTTCTTGAACTTGAGCTATTACTTCACAATTATTCTCTTAGAGAAACTCATAAGATAGTAGATGAAATAGCAGAGCAGATAAAAGAACAAATTCCTAATATAGATTCTATTTATATTCATTACGAACCTGTAAGGCAG
>JALSSG010000011.1 GCA_026984355.1 Hydrogenothermaceae bacterium | reverse complement strand
ACTATGAAAGGAATAATTTTAGCTGGTGGGAGTGGAACAAGACTTTATCCAATAACTATACCTACAATAAAACAGCTATTACCTGTTTATGATAAACCTATGATTTATTATCCTCTTGCAACCTTAATGCTTGCAGGAGTTAGAGATTTTTTAATAATTTCTACACCAAGAGATTTACCAAGATTTGAAGAGTTATTTAAAGATGGCTCTCACTTAGGTCTTAGCTTTTCATATGCTAAGCAAGATGAACCAAGAGGAATAGCAGAGGCTTTAATTATAGGAGAAGAATTTATAAATAATGATAATGTATGGTTAATTTTAGGAGATAACTTATTTTTTGGTCATGGATTACCAGATTTATTACAAGAAGCATCTAAAGATAAAGATGGTGCTACTGTTTTTGGATATTATGTATCAGACCCTGAGAGATATGGAGTAATTGAGTTTGACAAATATGGAAAAGTAATATCTATAGAAGAAAAACCAGAAAAACCAAAATCAAATTATGCAGTAACAGGACTCTATTTTTATGACAGTGATGCTCCAAAAATAGCAAAATCTATAAAACCATCAGATAGAGGAGAACTTGAAATAACAGATGTAAATAATGAGTACCTAAAGAAAGGAAAACTTAAAGTTAAACTGATGGGTAGAGGTTTTGCATGGCTTGATACAGGAACTCATGATTCTTTACTCGATGCTTCTGATTTTGTAAGAATTGTTGAGCAAAGACAGGGACTGAAAATAGCATGTATAGAGGAAATAGCATATAGAATGGGATATATAGATAAAGAACAGTTAGAAAAACTTGCATATCCTTTAAGAAAAACAGGATACGGTAAATATCTCCTGCGTATTGTTAAAGAGGAAGTATAAATGCAACACAACTATTTATATTACATGTTAATCCTTAAAAATTAAGTTAAATCATAAATTAACTAATTCCCATCTTGACAAGAATATAGCAGCAAATTATATTCATTATTAAATCCATATCAATACTGTATTAAAGAGTAAATGAACTTTAATCAACGTATTTAAGAAATTATACGCATAACGTTAGGAAATAGGTGGAAATCAAAAATAAAACTTAAGCAAACATAAGGGAGGATAGTATGCTTAAGCATGTTCTAAGATTAATCTTCGTATTGTTTTTTACTTTCCCTTTCTTTAGTTGCGATATGTTAAAAGAAAAAAGTGAAAAAACTTCACCTAAACCTACAAGGGTTTCCAAGTTTCAAATTATTGATAATCAAACAAATATTCCAATTTCTTTAGCATTTATAAGATTGTCAATTGATAAAAATCAAAATGGAATTATTGAAGATTCTGAAATTAAAAATATTACTGCAGATGAAAATGGTATTTTTGAAGCGCAAGACACCATAGAATACAAAAGAGTCTTAAAAATAGATGCCCCTGGTTATATTCCCTTAGTAAAAACCTTTAATCAAAATGAAAAAATGGACAGAGTATTCTATCTTCAAAAGATAACCTCTTCAAAAGAAGTTCAAATAAAAAAAACCAGTTCAGAATTCATATCAAAAACAAACAATATTGAAGTAATTATACCGTCTTATTCAAAGGCTTTTCCTAAAGCTCAGTCTGTTTCAAAAGTTGAGATAGGTTATATTAGTCCGGGCAAAAACACAGAATTGATGCCAGCAAACTTTAAAGCTTATTGGGATGGACCAGCTTATTTAAGCTCTACTGGTGCCTTTTATGTAAGATTTTATGATGAAAAAGGATGGCCAACTGAACTTCCAGAAGGGGAATATATAATAAAAATAAAAATTTCCCCTGAAGATTATTCAGGAATATCTGATTTTAACTTTTTAACACCTGAAATAGAAATACCCTTATGGTATCTAGATGAAAAGGAAGGACTTTGGGAAAAAGCAAAAGAACTTGGCTATCTCGTAGATGAAAACGGTAATAAAGTTACAAAAAATAACCTTAGCAAGTTAATAGAAGAAGGAAAAAATCTATATGTAATTGGAAAAGTAAAGCATTTTTCCTTTATAAACTGTGATATTCCTACAAAACCTGCAGCTATATGTGGAAGATTAAAAGGAATTGATAACTGTAAAAATACATATATAGAAATAACAGGTGTCAATTGGAACGGTGGTCAAGGGGGAAATAAAGCAACAGAAAACTGTTATTTCTGTGTTCCTGTGCCTCATAATTTAAGAAAAGTATTTCCTAAATTAAAAGATTGCGACAAAGAAATGATAAAGGCTTACTTAAATTGGGGAGACGATATTATAAACCTAATTAAAAACAGAAATTTAGCTGAAAAGTGCGAAAAACAGTGGGAAAATGTAGCTAACATTTTAAAAGATTATGGTTATAGACTTTATGAATATCTGAATTTACTAAGTAATTCCAAAGGTTTAAGTGAAACAGATAGAGATTCTATACGAAAAACTGCAAACAAGTTTAAAGAACTTATAGATGAGGGAAGATTTAATGAAGCTTTCAAATATTTTGAAAATGTCCATAAAATATATGTAAGTAATGAAAAAATTTCTGCAGAGGATTTCGAAAAAGTAATAAAAGAAACTCAAGAAAAAATACTCGAAGATGTTATAAAGGGTTTTGGTGATATTTTGGGTATAGATGTAAATATTCCAATTGCTACAGGTTCTCCACTAGAAATTTCTAATTTTAAATTGGGAGATTTCTTTCAAGCTGTTGCTAAATATGGAAGTTTAGAAAATCCTTGTCTAAGACCGGTTTTCCATGCAGTTGGAGAAGTAGCACCTGGTGAGATTACAGATTATTTAGCTCAAATAAGTAAAGGTCCAATACAGCTTCCTTCTTCTGACAAAATTTTGGGGGCAACAATAAAATTTGTTGGAAGTCTTCTAAAGAATATGATAGATGAACAAACTGGAGGTTTAAACCAAAATTTCCTAAAATGCTTAGAGCAAGATAAAAATTTAGCAAAATTTGCTAAAGCATTCGAAGCAACAGATTTAAGCAAAGCTCTAGCAGACAAGTTAGGAACAGCATTAATATATGCAAATATAGTAGCAACTGGAATACAAATTGGATTTGATATTTACGACGCTAATGTCGAGATAAAGAAAAAAGAACTTGCCTCAAAGTGGGATTCTGCAAATTATTTAGTCATTAGAGCTTTATCCCGTGCAACAAATTCCATTGAACCGGAATGCCGTCCAGACAATTTTATTGATTTACTTTCATCTCCTTTAAACTATGTGGATTTAGAAGCCTTATCTAATACATGTTCAAATCTAAAAAGCTTTATAGAAAACTATCAGAATTTTGTTAAAAATATAGATAATAAGGAAATAACAGGTATTCTCGAATTAAAGGAAACAGTAGAAGCTATAGATGGTCTTTATACATTGAATACAATGTTAAATGCCGTTACTGGTGGTAAAGGATTTTATAATAAATGGTTTAATTATGATAATCTTGAGCTGGAAGAAGAATTACCCCCTGTTCCTGGCAACTTTGAAGAATTTGGTGGTTATCTTTCCCAGCTAAATATATCTATACCAGATATGGGAATTTACAAGCTTCCTATCAATGGATTATCATCTGAAGGAGTACCTCTCGATTTAATCCCATCTCCTAAAGTTCCTGCGGAAACACCATCCGGAATAATTGGAGCATGGATAGGTGATATTAATTTAGCTGAAAGTTTAACTTTGACCGAAGTTTTACTAAAGTTTTCCTTTGAACTTCCTAAAAATATAGAAATAAATAAGGTATCATCTTTTTACATAAAAAATAAACATTTATTAAATCCAACAAACAATAATTGTTGGATAGAAGACAAAAATATATTCTGCAAATTTTCAACTTCTGAAGCAGTTCTTAATACTCCTACAGATATAAATATATCAGTTTCTTTTAACGGAAGGAATTTAATTCAAAATACATTATTATTTCAACTGAAAAATGTTAATATTTCCTCTTCGAGAGAATTTAATTTTAAAGTTTATCTTTGTGATTTTTATAGAATAAAATCAATAACTGTTCCAGAAGTTATAGAACCTAATTTAACCTACACTTTTTCTGCAGAAATTGAGAAATCTAAATCCTTGTCAAAGAGCGAATGTTCTCAAATAAATTCTAATCCTTCTATAACATGGTATGTAGGCTCCTTAAAAATAGGAAATGGAAATCCAATAAACGTTAAAATGCCTTCAAGGGAACAAATGTTTTATCTTGGAAAGATAAACAATATATATGCTGAATTAAAAGATGAATTACATAGTGAAAGAAAATCCCAGAAAGTAGATATACATTTAGTCAATACAAAACCCGCAATTATATCTTTTAATGTCCCTGAAAAAATAACAGCACAGCAAGAAAATTTAGAAGTAAAAGCTGAAGTTAAAGATAAAGATGGAGATGATATAAAATTAAGATGGTATACTTTTCCTTTAAGTATTATTAGCGTTGAGGATGGGTTAAATAACAAAGTTGCAAAAATTAAAGTAAAACATGGAAATAAAGATATAAAAGGAAGAATATGTCTTAAAGCTTCAGATTTTGCAAGTAGTACTACAAAATGCTCTGAGGTAACTATTGAAAAGAAAAAAATTCCACCTAAAATCTTATCAATTGATAAAGTTGTTGACACATATATTGTTCCAACAACAGTACACTTTAAAGTTAAGTATGCATCATATACTCCTGTAAAAAAAGTAAATGTAAGAATTTATGGACCAGATGGTGTAAAAAATCAAAGTTATAAATCTACTGAATTTGATATTAAATTTAACACTTCTGGAGATTATACCCTTAATTTTCAGCTGGTGGATTCAGAAGATAATACATCAAATGATATGGACATAAATCTTCACTTTTATAATTTAGGTACAGTAAATCTTGTAGGTTCTGGTTCTATAATTTCTTATTTAGAAGAGAATAATTTGATGGAGGTTAAACTATTTTTATCAGGTGTGTCGAATTTAACTGTTTTAAAATATAAATGGGATTTAAATTTAGATGGAATTTACGATATAATTACTTATACTCCAGAAATCACATTCAAAGTTTCTCCTAAAAATCCTATTAATAAAGTAAATGTACAATTAGAAACTCCTTTAGGGCCTATAAATTTTGATATTCCTGCTGAAAAGGTTGAACCGCTTGTAGTTATTAACGGAGATAAGAATAGCGGAACCTCACCACTTACTGTTAATTTTAACGTTAACGTTTATTCAATAGGATTAAAACCTGAAAAATATAAATTTGATTTTGATGGAGATGGAACATTTGACTTAATAACAACAGAATCAACTGCTTCTTATATATATGAAAATCCTGGGACTTATGAGTGTTACGTTGAAGTTCTTTTCTCCGATGGTTCAAAGAAGGGAGCAATTTATGAAGTTACGGTAAATTATGAAGGACTTCTTTCTATATATGAATTAGAATATCCTGCTTATGGTAAATTAGAGTATATAGGAGACAAACTTATTGCTCATTTCAAATCAGGAATACCTCCTACCGGATATTTATCAGAATTTTACATTGCGGATGGCATTTATTTAAATAAAGCTGAAACTGTACTAAAAGGGTTTATTAGCGATGTAAACCTTTCTCCACTATCGGATGGTTATTTAATATTAGAAAATGGTTCAATTTGTACCAATCCTGAATGCTTAAAAAAAGAATCTGGTACATGCCTTTTAAAATTTGACTTCAATGAAAATATTAGCTGGAAAAAATGCTTTCCTGGTAATTATAATTCTTTATCTATATCTGGAGATTTAGGGCTTGTTTACGCACACAACAATTATCCATTTATAAAAATCTCCTTGTCTGACGGTAATATTTTAAGTTTAAATGAACTTGAATATAATGGTAAAAGAAAAAGCATTAGTTATCTTTATTCTGACTCAGAATATTTCTATGTATCCTTTGTAGAAAATAAAAGAATAATCTTAGCTAAAATTTCCACCGAAGATATGTCAATTATAAAAGCTAAAAGCATTTATTTAGGAGAAACATACATTTCCCCTGTTATTATTAGTGCAGATGAAAGTTATGTTTATGTTTTAATAGATTATTTGGTAACAACAGGTAAACATGCATATATATTATGGGTAGTGAACAAGGACAACTTTGAGGATATTTATGTAAAAGAAGTTTTATACGAATGCCCGTATTACTGTTATAAGATAGCAGATTTCGAAGTTGATGATGAAAGTATATACTTACTTGGTTCTTATTATTATTGGTCTGGTGATGGACAGAGAATTATTAAATTAAATAAATATAGTGGTGATTTCATTTTTGTTAGAAAACTTAGAGTATGTAAATCTGATAGATGTTCTGATGATGCTCAAAGTATAACAATTAAAGATTCCTGGATTTATACTCTTGGTTCAATTGATGAAAGTAGAGGTGTTAAAGGATTTTACATTTCAGCTTTAACAAAAAATGGCTCAGGATGTAATGAGTATGTTGGGTCTTTAGATCCAGAGGATATTGGCTTTAACAAACTTAAAATATCTTATACCACAAATACCGTGGACACTTCATCCATAGTAATTAAAGAAAAAGAAATAAATACTTTTGAACCTTATATAGATATTCAGGATATTACTTCAGAAATAATAGAATATGATTCATGTAGATAGCTTCCCCCCAAAAAGGGGGGGTTTTTTATTTTCTTATTCTATAGGTAAAGTAGGTAGAGTAGTTATATCTTCTGACAACCTGCCGTTTAGAGATTTTAAGAATGAATATATATCCTCAACATCTTGCTTTGACAAATCTTTTCCTAACTGAACTTTTCCCATTATCCATATAGCTTTTTTTAAATCTTTAACAGAACCATCATGGAAATAAGGAGGAGTTAAAGCAACATTTCTAAGCTGTGGTACCTTAAATACATACATATCTTCTTTTTTCTTTGTAACATTATATCTTCCTTTGTCTATTGATTTACTTTTTGTATATTTCCAATATGGTTCATATATACCAAATTTCTGATAAGAGTTTCCTCCTAATAAAGCTCCATTATGACAGGAAGCACACCCTATAGATATAAATTTATCAAGACCTCTTTTTTCTTTTTCTGTTAAAGCATCTACATGCCCTTTTAAAAACTCATCAAACCTTGAAGGTGTTGATAAAGTTCTTTCCCATGCTCCTATAGCTTTTGCAAAATTGTCAATATTTACTGGATTTTTATCTTCTGGGAAAGCTTCTTTAAACAATGATACATATCCTTTTATACTTCTTAATTTTTCTTCTACCCACTGGTATGATGGTGCTCCAAAAGAACCTTTTCCTAAAACTGACCTTTTTGCCTGGTCTTCTACATCTTTCCTATCTCCTCTCCAGTGTTGTGAAATCTGACCGGCAGCATTAAAGATAGTCGGTGCATTTCTTGGATTTTCTTTTGAAAAGTTTCCTCTTGATTTTTCTAAACCATCTGTACCATATAAGGTTATAGGATGACATTTCGCACAACTTGTAGTACCGTCTATAGATATTCTTTTTTCATAAAAAAGCATTTTACCAAGTTTTATTTTTTCAGGGGTTAAGGTATTGTTATCTGATGGAAAAACTTCTGGAAGAACATCAAAATAGTTTCTAGCTTTGCTTAAAAGAGATACATCTCCAGCAAAAGAAAAAGATATATTAAGTAAAACAAAAAAAGCTATTTTTCTCATCCCTGAGCCTTCCTACTATTTTGTATAGTAAATAAGTTATATATAAAATTGAAACTTGTCAATAAGGTATCTGCTGGGATAAACAGTGAAAAGCACCTTGACCGACTAATATATCCACTGCATTTAGACCTATAACTGGTCTATCTTTAAAGTATTCTTTGTATAAGCACAGTACTATATTATCTTCTTCTGTATTAAAAACAGGAACTATAACTCCAAAGTTAGAAATGTAAAAATTCAGATAACTTGCAGGTAATCTCATTTTCCCCCATGGATATTCATAGTAGATAGGTGGTGGCTGAGGAACCTTAACAATATTAAATTGTTCAAGTTTCTCTAAAAACTCAACATTGTTTTTTAATGTTTCATAGTTTTCATCATTTTTATCTTCTGTGTATAAAACAGCTACAGTATTATCATCAAGGAATCTTGCAATATTATCAATATGACCATCTGTATCATCGCCAGCTATATCTCCTCCTGGAAGCCATACTATCTGCCTGGCTCCTGTGTACTTCTTCAGGTACTCTTCTATCTCTGATTTTGATTTATCAGGATTCCTTTTTAGGACACAGCTTTCAGTTGTCAGGAGAATACCTTTAGAGTTTATCTCTATAGCTCCACCTTCAAGAACTAAATCAGGAGTTAGAACTGTGTCAGCAAACATATAAGCGAGTTTTTCCCCTGCTTCTTTATCTTTTTGATACGGATATTTTTCTCCCCATCCATTAAATTCCCATACAACAGCAATAAGCTTATTTTTGTTTTTTAAAAATGTTGGAGCATAGTCTCTACACCATGCATCATTTGTTTTTAGTATATTTATCTTTACATTACTTTGAACACATTTATTAGCTAATTTTTGTTCGAGTTCATATTTTGTAAGTTCATCGTCTACGTTTATATAAACTTCCTCTTCTAAGGATATTAATCTTACAAATTCTATAAATGTGTCTCTTGCCTGCTCTAATCTGTCAAAAAATGTTTCTGGGTTTTGAGGATAAGTTAATATTGTTCCTTTATGCCTGTGCCATTCTGGAGGCATTTTAGGAAGGTTTTTTATCATGCTTTAAAGCCTACAGTTTTTGTATTTTTTATTTTTTCTAATAGAGCCTTTGTATTTTGTTTTATACGCTTTTTATCTTTGAACACTGCAGAGACTACAGCTATGTTTTTGCAACCAGTTTCTAAAACTTGTTGTATGTTTTTATGATTAATTCCTCCAATAGCTACTATTGGTTGTATTGATATATCCAGTGCTTTTTTTAGGTTCTCTAATCCAGCTATCTTTGCATTATCTTTTGTGTTTGTAGGAAATATACTTCCAAAACCTATATAATCAACTGGAAGATTGTTAGCTTCCTTTACCTGTTTTATATTTTTTGTAGAAAGTCCAAGAATTTTATTAAATCCTATAAGCCTTCTTACTACTTCTACTGGCATATCTTCCTGACCTACATGTACACCTGAAGCATCTACAGCTATAGCTATATCTACTCTATCATTTATGATAAGAGGAATTGAATATTTATCACATATTTTTTTTATTCTTGTTGCTTCTTCATACATATCTTTTGTATCTTTATTTTTTGCCCGATACTGTATAACTGTAGCTCCTCCTTCAATAGCTTCTTGGACTGCTTTTTCTAAATCTTTTTTTAAAAGATTTTCATCTGTTATAACGTATAAAGATAGGTCTATTTTTTTCATAGCTCTCCATACTCTCCGTTATTTAATTTTTCTCTTAAGACTCTTTTTAAAACTTTTCCTGTGGCATTTTTTGGAAGTTCGTCAAGGATTATAAATTTTTTGGGTATCTTATAGTTTGCCAATTTATCTTTTAGAAAATTTTTGAAAATATTAGGATTAATATCTTTAGGTGCATCTTCTTTAAGCTGAATAAAAGCTACTGGTATTTCACCATGAATTTCATCTTTTTTTCCTACTACAGCACACATATCAACATATTCGTGCTGATTTAAAAGTTCTTCAATTTCTCTTGGATATATATTTATACCTTTTGAAATAATGAGGTCTTTTTTTCTATCTACAATATATAAATATCCTTCTTCATCTAGGTATCCTAGATCTCCAGTTAACAGCCATCCATTTATTACAGTTTCTTCTGTAGCTTGAGGATTTTTGTAATATCCTTTCATAACATTATCACCTTTTACTATAATTTCTCCTATTTCTCCTGCTTTAAGTTCTATGAATTCATCATTTACAATCTTTACCTGATAATCTGGTAAAGGTGGACCAACTGATAAAGGTTTTTGTTTTTCCAGCCTATTAACAGACACAACAGGCGAGGCTTCTGATAGTCCATAACCTTCAAGTAAAGGAACTTTAGGAAACTTCTCTTTCATCCGTTTTAATGTAGCTTCTGGTAAGGGAGCCCCTCCAGACACAAATGCTTTTAGACTGTTAAACCACATAAAATACCATGGTAAATTTGCTTTGGATAAAGCGTTAAAGACTTCAGGAACACCCATAAATACTGTAACTCTTTTTAATAGAGTTTGCTTTAGTATGTTAGAAAATGGAAGAATTGAACGTATGATAACTATAGGAGAAGCAAAATATAAGGGCATCAAAACTGTAGCAGTTAAAGTAAAAGTGTGAAACATAGGAAGATAAACTATAAATCTGTCTTTATGACTTAAAGGAACTACTTTTTCTATGTTTACTATATTTGAAAATATATTTCTATAGGAAAGCATTACTCCTTTTGGTTGACCAGTTGTTCCTGACGTATATAAAATTACAGCTATATCATCTAAATCGGCTTGTGGAAGAATGTGTTCATAATCCTTTATTGTAAGGCATTCTTCAAAAGCTATATTATCCTTATCTAAATCTTCTGTTTTATCTTTCCATATTACTTTTTGAATTTGAGTTTTGTCTAAAATCTGTTTTATTTTGTCTTCAAATTCTGTTTCTGTTATAAGTATTTTTGCATCACTGTGGTTTAAGATAAACTGTAATTCATTTGGCTTTAAAAATGTATTTACAGGAACTGGTACAGCTCCAAGCTTACCAATACCTAAAAATGAAATGATAAACTCTTTTGAGTTTCTCAATAAAATAGCTACTTTATCATCTTTTTTTATACCTAATATCTCTAAATATCTTGCAAAAGAATCTACATAATCTTTTAATTGAATATTATTTACCTTTATTTTGTCTTCAAATAGGATAGTTCTTTTAGGGAATTTTTCTGCGTTTTTCTGTATAACTTCATAAAAATTTTTAAATGGATATATAGTTTCCATAATTACCTCAAACTACTTATTCATCTAATAATTTCTTAAATATAATAGTATACAGAAAAAATTGATAGACATATTTGCTTTAGCAACCTTATAGATTTAAAATAGAAAACTATGTTTTCTTACATAATAAAACGACTTATCCAGATGATACCTCTTGTTATAGGAATTACATTCATATCCTTTATCATTATCCAGATGGCTCCTGGTGATTATTTAGACCAGCTCAAAATGAACCCTCAAATTTCTAAAGAAACGTTAAAGAAGTTAGAAGAAACATATGGACTTGATAAACCCTTGCTTGTTCAGTACCTAATGTGGCTTTTAAATGCTTTAAAATTTGACCTTGGATATTCATTTAGCTATCATGTTCCTGTTATACAGCTAATATGGGAAAGAGTTGGAAATACCCTTTTTCTTTCAATTACATCAGCAATTATAGCATGGGGACTGGCAATACCTTTAGGTATACTGGCTGCTTTAAAACCTAATTCTATAATAGATAAATTTATTCAGCTTTTCTCTTTTACCTTCATGTCTATTCCAAACTTTTTCCTTGCTTTTTTACTTTTGTTCTTTGCTGTTAAAACAGGACTGCTTCCTACAGGTGGTGCTGTAAGTCCTGATTACGAACAGATGAGTTTTGCAGAAAAAATTTTAGATAGATTATGGCATGTTTCTTTACCTGCTTTTGTTTTAGGAATTAGCTCATTAGCTGGTCTTGTAAGACTGGTTAGAAGTACTATGATTGAGTCTTTAAATTCTGAGTATGTTTTATTTGCTAGAGCGAAAGGTCTTCCAGAAAGAGAAATAATATTTAAACATGCACTTAGGAATGCTTTAAATCCATTTATAACACTTTTAGGTTTTGAGATAGCCTCTTTACTCTCTGGGGCAGCACTAATAGAAATTATTGTTAACTGGCCAGGAATGGGAATGTTAATGCTTGATGCTGTTTTATCTCAAGACCTGTATCTTGTTATGGGAGGTCTTTACATAGGAGCAATAATGTTAATTATAGGAAATTTAATAGCCGATATTTTACTTGCAAAACTTGACCCACGAGTAAGACAAAGAGAAATAGAGGGAGTACTTAAATGAAGTTTTTTAAAATTTTTCTTTTATTTGTTCCTGTTTTATTTTTTTCCTGTAATGATAGCTCTAACAGTAGTGAAGATAATACTAATAATACAGTCTATGAATATAGAGAAATGATGCGAGATTTTGTAAAAGAGATTTCTAACTATATAAAAGGAAAAAAACAAGATTTTATAGTAATTGGTCAAAATGGTATAGAGCTTTTTACTGAAGATGGAACAGAAAAAAGCCATATAAGGTATGACTATCTAAATGCTCTTGATGGAGTTTCTCAGGAAGGATTATTTTACGGCTATGATGATTTTGATAAAAAAACAGATGAAAAAGTATCTAAACATTTACAAAAACTACTTCTTATTGCAAAAGATGAAAATAAACCTGTACTGATTACAGATTATTGTGATGATGAAGAAAAGATAAATGATTCTTATCAAAAAAATAAAAATCTTGGTTTTATATCTTTTCAGGCAGATAGTTTAGACCTTGATAAAATTCCTGATTATCCTCCATATCCCTGGGATGAAAATCCTGACAATATATCTATTTTAAGCGGCGCAAAAAACTATTTATATTTACTTGACTTTCATAAATTTTCTTCTAAAGATGAGCTTTTAAACACATTAAAAAACACAAACTATGATGTTCTTATAATAGATGCTTTTTGGGATACATATGAAGAATTTTCTATAGATGACATTCAAAGCCTTAAAACTAAAGCCAATGGCGGCAGAAGGTTAGTCATAGCCTATCTAAGTATTGGCGAAGCAGAAGATAATAGATGGTACTGGCAAGAAGAATGGAACAGCAACTTACCTGATTGGATAAAAGATTATCAAGAATGGGAAGGGAATTATCCAGTAGAATTCTGGAATAATCAATGGAAGGACATTGTTTACACATACATTGACAAGATAATCAACAACGGATTTGATGGTGTATTTCTTGATAAGATAGATATTTACGAATTTTTTGAGGAATACCACGAGTAATGAAAGAAATTCTTGTATATATAAAGAAAAATAAACTGGCATACCTGTCTTTATATATACTTGGAATTTTATACTTTTTAGCTATATTTGCTGACTTCATAGCTCCTTATCCTTATGATATCCAACATAGAGACACTCCATATCATCCTCCTACACAAATTCATTTTTTTGACAAAGAAGGAAATTTTCACTTAAGACCATTTGTGTATGGATATAAATTAGAAGACCCTGTATTTAAAGTATACAGCATAGATTATAATAAAAAATATCCAGTTAAATTTTTTATAAAAGCAGATAAACACTACCTTTTAGGGATTATTCCTACTGATATTCATCTTTTTGGTGTAGAACGGCCGGGAAAAATCTTTTTACTTGGAGCTGACCATTTAGGTAGAGATATTTTCTCAAGACTTTTATATGGTGCCAGAGTTTCTCTTTCAATTGGATTAGTTGGAGTGTTATTATCGTTTACAATTGGAGCTATCATCGGTGGTATTTCAGGATATTTTGGAGGAAAAATTGATAATATCTTAATGAGGTTATCTGAAATTATAATGTCTTTTCCTGGTTTTTACCTTATGCTTGCACTTAGAGCAGTGTTTCCTATTACATTATCATCTGTTCAGGTTTACTTTTTAATAGTTATAATACTTTCTTTTATAGGATGGGCAGGTCTTGCAAGAATTATTAGAGGTATGGTTCTCTCTATAAGAGAACAGGAGTTTGTTTTAGCAGCAAAAAGTTATGGAGCTTCATCACTAAGAATTATTCTAAAACACATACTACCAAACACATTCTCTTACCTTTTAATAGCTGCAACTTTGTCAATTCCTGGATATATACTTGGAGAAAGTGCATTAAGTTTACTGGGATTAGGCATACAGGAACCTTATGCAAGCTGGGGAAATATGCTTTCTTCTGCAAGAAGTATATCTGCAATATCATCTTATCCATGGATACTTGCTCCAGGTATAGCAATTTTTATAACCATATTAGCCTTTAATTTACTTGGAGATGCTTTAAGAGATGCTCTTGACCCAAAGCTTAGAAAAATGCTTTAATCTGAAAAAAATTAATGGAGACTAATATGCAAGAAAATCAACAAAACTTAGAAAAAGATGAAATAAGTCTAAAAGAGTACCTTGCGTTTTTAGTAGCTACTGGCGGTTTTGTTGGAAAAATACCTATAGCTCCAGGAACTTTAGGAACACTTGTTGCTATTCCTATTATGTTTATTTACTGGGATAAAGGTATTCTCGCCCAATTATCAATTGCTGCAGCAGTTTTTTTTATTGGTCTTTGGGCATCTATAGTCATTGTTGAAAAATATAAAGAAAAAGACCCAGAATACATAGTAATAGATGAAATTGCTGGATTTATGATAACTATGATTGGAATTAAGCTAACGCTAATTCATTTAGCTTTAGGATTTATATTATTTCGTCTATACGATATACTAAAACCACCACCAATAAAAATGTTTGAAAAATTACCGTCTGGTCTTGGAGTTATGGCAGATGATATTGTAGCAGGTGTATACGCATGGCTGTGTTTATTCTTGATTGTTAAAATATTCAACATATAAACCTTGAAAATTCCTTGTTTTACAAGCATAATAATTTTAGATACAGAAAATACGGGGGTTATATGATTAAGGCAGACCTTATTATAAAAAACGCCCATATACTTACTATGGATAATAACCTTACAGAGTATAAATCTGGAGATATTGTTATTAAAGATAAAAAAATACTGGATATTGGAGAAAATAAAGCAAATAACTATGAAGGAAAAATATTAGATGCTTCTAATAAAATCGCTATTCCCGGTTTGATAAATACACATACCCATGCAGCAATGACCTTACTTAGAGGATATGGAAGTGATAATCCCTTAAAAGTCTGGCTTGAAGAATATATATGGCCTGTAGAAGGAAAATTTGTAAGCTATGAATTTGTAAAAGATGGTACAGATGTAGCCTGTTATGAGATGTTGAGGAATGGAATAACATGTTTTGTAGATATGTATTTTTATGAAGATGCTGTTGCAGAAAGTGTACTTCAAGCAGGTATGAGAGCAGTTTTATGTACGGGGATTTTAGATTTCCCTAATCCTGGGGCAAAGACACCAGAGGAAGGAATAGAAAAAACAAAAGACTTTATTGCAAAATTTAAAACAAGTGAACATATCTATCCATGTGTTGGACCTCACGCACCTTACACCTGTTCACCTGATACATTAGAAAAAGCTATGGAAGTTGCATTAGAATTTGATACACTGTTTCATATTCATCTTTCAGAAACAGAATTTGAAGTAAATCAGATAAAAGAAAAATATGGAGCAACACCTATTAAACATCTGGACAATGTCGGAGTACTAAATGATAGAGTCCTTGCTGCCCATGTAGTACATCCTACTAAAGAAGAAATAGAACTTTTAGCTGAAAAAAATGTAAAGGTAGCTCATTGTCCAGAAAGTAATCTAAAGCTTGCTTCTGGCATAGCTCCTGTTCCTGAAATGATAAAAAATGGTATAACAGTTGGTGTAGGAACAGATGGAACAGCTTCCAATGATGACCTAGACATAATAGGAGAAATTTCTACAGCAGCCAAACTACACAAAGGTTATTGGAAAGACCCTACTTTACTTAATGCAAAACAAGCTCTTTTAATGGCAACAAGAGAAGGTGCAAAAGCTATAAGACTTGAAGATAGATTAGGCTCATTAGAAAAAGGGAAATATGCTGACATAGTACTGATAAATAAAAATGTTCCTCATCTACAGCCAATGTTTGACCCTTATACTCAAATAGTGTATTCTGGAAAAGGATTGGATATAGACACAGTAATAGTGGGAGGAAATATATTAGTAAAAAATGGTGAAGTTATAAGTATAGATAGAGATTATATTTTATCAAAAACATCATACTGGTATGAAAAAATATTATCAAACACTTGACTATAATAACTATATTACTATAAATTAAGAATATTAAAATTTAAAACGATATAAAAAAATAAACAGAAAAAATAACTACTTTAGGAGGGTTGTAAAATGACAAAAGCAGAGTTAGTTGCAAAAGTTGCAGCAGAAGCAGGCCTAACAAAAGCAGCAGCAGAAAGGGCGGTAAATGCTTTTATAAAAGCTCTTGCAGAAGCTCTTGTGAAAGGCGAAAGAGTAGCTTTACCAGGGCTTGGAGTTTTCCATGTTAAAGAAAGAAAAGCAAGAAAAGGAAGAAATCCAAGAACTGGTGAAGAAATTACTATTCCTGCAAGAAAAGTTGTTACTTTCAGTGCTGCTAAAGCTTTAAGAGAAGCTTTAAATAAAAAGAAAAGATAATTTAATGGGGCTAAAAGCCCCTTGTTTTTTTATACATTTTTCCTAAATTTCCTTCCAAAGAAAAATCATCAAATTTAAAAATAAGTTTAAATTGAAAAAAATAAGATTAGACAAATTTTTATCAAATTTAGGATTTGGCACAAGAAAGGAAATAAAAAATTTCTTAAAAGAAGGCCTTATAGAAGTAAATGATAAAGTAATTAAAAAACCTGTCCATATTGATATAGAAACTGACACTGTAAAATTTGATGGTGAAACTGTTGAATACAAAGAGTATTTTTATTACATGTTAAATAAACCTCAAGGATATATAACAGCTACTAAAAGCAAAGAACACTCCACTGTAATGGACTTAATGTATGAAGAACCTATAATAGATAAACTATTCCCTGTAGGAAGGTTAGATATTGATACAGAAGGTTTATTAATCATAACAAATGATGGTCAACTTGCCCATAGACTAACTCACCCTAAATGGAATGTGGAAAAAGAGTATTACGCAGTTGTAAAAGGAAATATTTCTGAGAAAAATTTATCAATATATGAAAAAGAAGGTCTACAGCTAAACAAAGAAGAAAAAACAAAGCCTTTCAGGATAGAAGTTATAAAAACCGATAATGATAAATCCCAAATAAAAATAACTCTTACAGAAGGAAAATATCATATAGTAAAAAGAATTATGGAAAAATTAGGACATCCTGTATTGTACTTAAAACGGATAAGAATAGGTTCTTTAAAATTAGATGAAAGTTTAAATTCTGGCGAGTATAGAGAATTAACAGAAGAAGAAGTAAAACAGCTAAAAAAATTAGTAAATTTAGAAGATTAAACTTTAGGTATTTTTATAGTAAATTCAGAACCTTTTCCAAGCTCACTTTTAACAAGAGCTTTTCCTTCATGTGCTTCTGCTATATGTTTAACAATTGAAAGACCAAGTCCTGTTCCTCCAACTTCTCTACTTCTTGATTTATCAACTCTATAAAATCTTTCAAATATCAAAGGTAAAGCTTCTTTAGGTATACCTATCCCTGTATCCTTTACAACTACATAACTGTATTTGTCATCTTCATAACTTCTAACTTCAACTAGTCCATTTTCTTTATTATATTTGACTGCGTTTTCTATTAGATTCCTTAAAAGAATATAAAACTTTTGTTCATCTACAAAAATTTCAAAATTTGGATTTATATTATTAATCATTTTTATATTCTTTTCAGAGGCTATTGAGCTAAAATCATTAAATATGCTGTTTACAGTATTATGTATTTTTATAATCTTTTTGTTTATCTTTTCTTCTTTTATTTCTAACTTTGCTAATGTTAAAAGGTCATTTATTAGATTATTCATCTGCTGTATTCTTTTGTATGCTATTTTAGTAAAATTTTTTATTTGATTTATATCCTCTTCATTTTGTATTGTTTCTAACACACCTTGAATAACAGCTATAGGTGTTTTTAATTCATGAGAAACATTAGAAACAAAATCTCTTTTTGCCTGTTTATACACTTCATACGGCGTAACATCTGATAATTTTATAACTATGTGATTTTCTATAAAAAAGATATTTAGAAGGTAAACATTATCATTTAAAGATATTTCCTCGTTCCTTATAAGAATTTCCTCATTTTTATCAATTTTCTGTAATGCATATGATATAATTGTCTCAAAATAATTATCCTTAAAAATCTCGTAAAACGTTTTTTTATATATCTCTTTACCATCCAAAGATAGTATTTTCTTTGCAAATTCATTTATAAATTTAATATTTAGATTTCTATCAAGTATTACTATACCGTCTTTTTGATAATTTAATATTTTTATTAAAAGTTCTATATTCATACCAGCTTACAAAACTTTTCAAAATCTTCTTTTGTATCTATTCCTATAGTTTCTCTAGAAGCATAAACTATTTTTATTTTATATCCATTATACAAAAGTCTTAACTGTTCAAGTTTTTCAATTTCCTCAATAGGAGCACTACTTAGTCTATAAGCAAAATCCATTAAAACATCTTTTCTATACCCGTAAATACCAATGTGTCTTAAAGGTAAGTTAGTATAACTTTGTTTTAGAGTTTTAAAATCAATATCTCTATAAAATGGAATAGGACTTCTTGAAAAATAAAGAGCATAATCATTCTTATCAAGTACTACTTTTACTATATTTGGATTTAAAAAATCTTCCTCTGAAGATAAAGGATAGGCTAAAGTTGTAACATCAGCATTTTCTAGCTCCCTTACAAGCTTTTCTATGTCTTTTGGCGGAATTAAAGGTTCATCTCCTTGAACATTAATAATAAAATCGTCATTAATATCCTTTGCAACAAAGGCAACTCTATCACTACCTGTTTTCAAATCAGATGGAGTCATAACAACCTTAACATCTGGAATTTTTTCTAAAACAGATTTTATTTCCTCACTATCTGTAGCAACAATAACGTCATCAATACCATCAACAAGAAGACAGTTTTCAACTGTCCATTGTATTATAGGTTTATTCTTTACATTAAGTAAAAGTTTATTTTTTAAGCGAGTAGAGCCTTTCCTTGCAGGTATAATTATAACAGCCACTTAAAACCTCCTTTTATTGCACGAATACACTACCTAAAAATGCAACAGGTCTCACTCCTGTATAAATGCCAAAAGGAAGTTTCATCGTATATCTGTAAGCTATAAATGTATAAAAACCTTCACTTTCTGGTTTCAGTCTAAAGGACGAAATTTCAAAAACTTTACTTAAATATCCGTTTTTATACACTGCAATTAATATATCTTTATTTTCTGAATTTACAAATATTTCTGGATTATTTTCTATATAAACAAGACTACCTACAGGTTTTATAGAATTTGTTTCTTTTACAAAGACATCAAAATCTATATCTTTTGAAAAGATAGATATTAAATTTCCATTTTTTATAGCGTTAAAAACTAAATCCTTTGAATAAACTAAATTTGAATTTAATCTATCAAAAGTATAAATTTTATTTATTACTATAGGAAGTGTGTAATCTACATTAAGCAAAGAAAATCCACCTTTACCATTTAAAAATGTAAATCTACTATAAAAACCTACCCCAGATATATAACATAAATTAGAAGAAATCTTATCAAAGTCTATATCAAAATTTACAAAATCTTCTAACTGACTGTAGGCTTTCTCTAACGAGAAAAGTTGAAATAAAAAAAATTTAAATAAAGAAGACAGATACAAAATATCAAATTTTATTGATTTAGTTAGATTAAAAATCTCTCTACAACCAGAACTATCATTAGATATAATCAAATTCCCATAAGAAACAACATTATTCTCTCTATTACATTTAGACAATATTACTTTATTACCATATATACCTTCCAACGAAGATGAAAAAGGAACACAATCAGTTATTAATGCAATATCAATACCGTTCTTGCTGAGAGATTTTAAAATTTCCTTTTCTCCAGCTGTAGATATACCGGATTTATTTGTATAAATATCATATACCAAGCGATAAGTATTTATACTTTCTGGAAAATCTGATTTGTACTCTTTTATGTCAGCTACAGAAAAATGTTTTACAGGGAATATATTATCAAGATTAAAAAATATAATAAAAAACAAAATAAATAAAAGAAAGCCAAAAAGCTTAGCTCTGCCCTTTGGCTTTCCTTTTTTTAATTCCATAAATTACCTTCCTATAACACCTTCTATTGGAGATGAAGCTGAAGCATACATCTTTTTAGGTATTCTACCTGCAAGATATGCCAGTCTTCCTGCCCTTACTGCATATTTCATTGCTATAGCCATCTTTATTGGGTCTTTTGCTCCTGCTATAGCTGTATTCATAAGAACTCCGTCTACTCCAAGCTCCATAACAATAGCTGCATCTGATGCTGTACCAATACCTGCATCAACAATAACAGGAACGTTCACAGCTTCTTTTATAAAGAGAATGTTATATGGATTTTGTAAGCCAAGACCTGAACCTATAGGAGCAGCTAATGGCATTACAGCAGCACAACCAATTTCTTCAAATCTTTTTGCCATTACAGGGTCATCTGTTGTGTATGGCAGTACTGTAAAACCTTCTTTTACAAGGATTTCAGCAGCTTTTAACGTCTCTATCATATCAGGATAAAGAGTTTTTTGATCACCAATAACTTCTAGCTTTACAAAACCATGCCCTAAAGCTTCTCTTGCAAGCTTAGCTGTTAGAACAGCTTCTTCTGCAGTATAACAACCTGCTGTATTTGGAAGAATCATTATTTTTGATGTATCAATATAATCTAATAAGTTAGGTTTATTTGGATCTGTAATATTTACTCTTCTTACTGCAACAGTTATTATTTCTGCCTCTGCAGCTTCAGTAGCCTCTTTCGTTTGTTGAAAATCCTTATATTTTCCAGAACCTACAATCAATCTTGACGTAAACTCCCTATCTCCAATAACAAGCTTGTCATTTTTTAAAAGCTCTTGCTCATTTATCATCTGCATACCTCCTATATTTAATTAATCAAATTAATCTTCTGTCATAAAAATTCATAAAACAAACCTATCACTTTGATACGGCAACAACTCTAGTCCTTTAATATCGGGATTTTTCACATTCTTATACTGAACAAGTACTTTAAATTTTTCTCCCATACCTTTTGGAAGTACAAGAGTTTTTAATCTGTTTAATCTTTCAAAAGAAGAAAAATCATCCTTCTCCTGTAGTTTCGATATTATGTCCATAAGCCCAAGACTTGTTAAAAAATGAGCCTGATCAGTAAAGCCTAAGGTTTTTAATCCCACCTTTTCTCCATAAAACTTAAGTGCAGAAAAATTTACATGAGATGTAATATCTTGAAGACCTACATTTTCATAATAGTTTTCTGAGTACTTATGCCTATAATAGCAAAGAAGAGTTCCTCTCATTCTATAAGGCTTATAAAGTTCTTTTGAAGGATAACCGTAGTCTATGGTAATTACATATCCTTTTTTTAGTTTTTTACCTATTTCTTGAATATACTCCTTTGCATCTAAATTTATCTCAGTAGTCATTCCTTCTGGAATATCTATATGTAGTTCACTTATATATTCAATAATCTCTTTACTTGGATTTTTTTCTATTTCTACAACATTATCGTTTTCATCAAGTTTTATAAAAATCTCATATATATTTCCATTTTTCTTCCTTATCATATGTACAGGAAAAGAATCAAAAAGCTCATTAGAAAATATAATTCCTGTTATACTTTCATTTTCAAAATCAGTTATATTTTGAACCCATTTAACGTTAGGAAAATCCTTTAAAATCTCTTTTTGAAATTCAATATGATATGGAGATTTTTCTATTATGATGTACTCAATATTTTTAAAAACATCATTAAATTCATTTTTTAAAAAACTAAGTATATCAAAAGCAAGATAACCTTTCCCTGCACCAATCTCTATAATTGAAAAATTTTTTTCATTTAATTTATAGAATATCTCTGCAAACTGTTTTGCCAGTAAGTTCCCAAAAACTTCATCTAACTCTGAGCTTGTAAAAAAATCTCCTAAACCTCCTATTTTATCTTTTTTAGATGTATAATACCCAAGTTCTGGATAATATAATGCCATGTCCATAAAATCCCTGAATGATATAGCTCCTTCATTTTGTATTCTTTTTTTTATCAAAGATATTAATTCTGGTTTTCCAGTTAGCTTCATTTTATTTAGACTTACCCCATATTAGGTGGTAAAAAGTCTTTTGGATATATATCAAGTTCTTTTTTCATATTTTCAATCAAGGATTTAAGTCTTTGAGCTTTTTTTATCCATAAATCCATAAAGTCTTTTGAGTGAGGAAATTCTGAAACTATATCGTTATACTGAGTTATTCTGTAATCTATAAAATTTATAATATAATCTAACATGTCTTTTAGTTTATCCATCTGCTTTGCATATATAAATATATCCTTTAACATTTCTTTCCTTTCTCTTATTCCAATATCCATTCCTATAGCATTTGCAAGGTCTTTTATATCGTATCTTGAAATATAAATACCACTTTTTGAAGGTGTAGTTAAAATTGCAAGGATTTTATCAAACTCACTTTGTTCCTGATACTGCATAAATTTTGTATTACTTTGAAAAGGATTTTTCATAAGGTCTTCGTCTTTGAACATTGTTTACCTCTCATAAAATTGTTGATAATATACAATATACACCTATTTTTAAATATTTAAAATTTAGTAAATTGAAAGGAAAAAAATGGGAAACATAAACCTTAAAAATTTTAACTATAAAGAGCTTAAAAACTGGGTAATTGAAAAAGGATGGAAACCTTTTAGAGCTGACCAGATAGCGAAATGGATTTATACAAAAAAAGTAAACAGTTATGATGAAATGACTGATGTATCAAAAGACATAAGGAAATATTTAAAAGAAAATACTGAATTTAGCTCTTTAGAACTTGTTTCTTACGAAAAATCAAATATAGATGGTAGTATAAAATTTTTATGGAAACTAAAAGATGGAAACACAATAGAAAGTGTTTTCATCCCTGAAAATGGACATAACACTTTATGTATATCTACTCAAGTAGGATGTGCAGTTGGTTGTAAATTTTGTTTTACAACAAAAGATGGATTAATAAGAAATTTAACTACAGCTGAAATAGTTGACCAATATTTACAAGTGCAAAGATTTGTAGGATTAGAGCCTAAAAAAAGAATATCAAACATAGTTTATATGGGAATGGGAGAACCTTTAGCTAACTATGAAAATGTTAAAAAATCTGTTCAGATTTTCACAGATAAAAAACTAGCAGGTCTTTCTAATAGGAAAATAACAATATCTTCAAGTGGAATACTACATCAAATAAGAAAAATGTATGAAGATAAAGAGTTTCCACAGGTAAGATTAGCAGTTTCACTAAATGCTCCAGACCAAAAAATAAGAGAAGAAATAATGCCTATATCCCAGACAAATAAACTTGAAGACTTGATGAAGTTACTAAATAGTCTTCCTGTAAAACCTGGATATAGAATTATGTTAGAGTACGTTCTCCTTAAAGGCATAAACGATAGACCTTCTGATGCTCATAAATTAGCCAGGTTAATAGGAAAAAATAAAAAAAGATTTAAAGTAAATCTTATACCGTTTAACCCTTATCCTGATTCTATATATGAAAGACCAGATGAAAAAGATGTTTTGAAATTTCAAAAAATCTTATGGCAGTACGATATAGGAGCTTTTATAAGATGGAGCAAAGGACAGGATATTTCAGCAGCATGTGGTCAGTTAAGAAAAAAAGAGATAAATAGTTTTGTGAAAATTCATTCTTAAATAACTGGAGTAAGAATGGGCGGAGAAGACAACGCAATAAATCATGCTATAATGGGTTTAATCCACCTTATAGGGTGGTCAATAGTAATAGGACTTATTATATATTTTTTTAAAAAACACAAAAAAGAATCTCAGGAAGACGAAAGAATGAAAAAGTGGTTAGAAAAACAAAAAAAGGATAACAAAGATGGATAAACCTACTGCTGTAATATCAGCAGTTTTTTTCATAGTTATATCTATTCTTATACTGTTTTTTGTTATTAAAGAAGGCATAAGATATTACAAACAGGATAACAATAAAGATAATTCTTAGAAGCTATGTAAATATATTTTACATATGTAAAACAAATTTACAATATGAATACCCATTCTAAATTTCATTAAATCATATACACTTATAGGAATTTTTCATAAAGTTTATACAAAATATGTAAAATAGTTTTACGTAAATATTTTTTACAGTATCAAATAAAAATACAATTATAAAGGTTATATACATATCCATACAAAAATGGCATTGTTCTTGCGTAAAAAACATACAAAACTCTCCTTTCGCTGAAGGTGAATAAATTGTTGAATATACATATTAAGCATATATCTTGTAAGAAGATTATATTATGGGATGAAGCAAAAAATTTATGTACTTCTTACGAAAAGATTGTAATAAATAAATCAAAAGGAGAAGGAAAATGATAAAAACTTTAGCAGTGGCTTTAACAGTAGTAGCTTTAGCAACTGTATCTTTCGCAAAGGAAAAGTTTGTAATTTCTTTTGGAAATGGTGGCATGTCTAAGTACACAGTAGAAGACAACATATGCTACACATATGTATTTAATTATTCAGATAAACCAAAACAGGTTTCAAAAAATATGAATGATGTTGTAATTTTTG
>JALSSG010000010.1 GCA_026984355.1 Hydrogenothermaceae bacterium | reverse complement strand
TATAAGCTGAGCTTAAAATTTCATCAAAACAAGGAATTAAAGTTTTTCTATAGGGTTGGTGTAGTTTATCTTCCATAGCTACTTTAAATAAATCATATCTCCTGTTTACTACAGCACACACAAAAAGAGAGGCTTTTTGTATATTTGAGATTGCATCTTCAAAAGGTACAGTTTCAGGTAGGACTTTTCTTGCTTCTTCTGTTGAGAGTTTTATTTCTGGTATTAAAACAACTGTTTTTATATCTTTAGGAAAATCTAACTGTTGATAATAAGTTTTTTCTGTGTCTTTCAAAGCTACAATAAAATTTCCTTTCCATGCAGGAAGTAAATTATCTGGGTGTGGTTCAAATTTATAAGCTATTTGAAAGAAATCCTCGTCTGTAAGTTTTTTTCCTAGAATCTTATAAGCAGTTAATATACCTCCAACAATTGCCGTAGCACTGCTTCCAAGCCCCCTAGCCACAGGAACTTTATTAAACTGCTTTATATATAAAGGAGGAAGGTTTTTATTTTCTTTCTTAAAGATATATTCAATTACCTGTAAAAATAAGTTATTTTCTAGTTTACTTAAAAATTGATTTTCTGGCTCTAATTCTATAATAAACCTGTCAGAAGGTTTAACATGAAATTCATTATATAGTGATAAAGCAAGACCAAATGTATCAAAACCTGAACCTAAATTAGCTGTTGTAGCCGGTACTTTTATTTTAATCATTTTGTAATTATACAAAATCTTCTAATATTCTTTTTTCTACACAATCTTTATCTAAATATCCGCTATCATCAATACAATCTTCAAGATGCTTATAGAGTTTTTCATCTAAGTTATATTTTTTTAAAATTCTTTTGATTTCTTCTATAGATTCTTTTAATCTTTCCTCTTTCTCTTGTGGCATTTCTTTCCTCTATCTTATTGGATAATCTATTTTTCCCTCCAGGATACCTACATATTCCTGTATACCTTCTTCTAAAGAATATTTTGGAACAAAACCAAGTTCCTTTTTCATCTTTGTCATGTCAGCCTGCGTAAATTCCTGATAAAAATCGTAAGGACAATCAAAATATTCAGGTTCATAAGATGTACCAAGTACTTTATTTAGTATTTCAATAACATCGTTAAAAGACCTGGCATGACCACTTCCTACGTTATAAACAGTTGTATTTGGAGCTTTTGCAGCTATTATTGTTGCTTCTACTGCATCTTTCACATATACGAAATCTCTTTTTTGTTCTCCCCATTTGAATATTCTTGGTCTTTTTCCTTCTTTCATCTGTTTATACAGCTGATATATCATACTTGCAAACTTTCCTTTATGAGCTTCTCCTGGTCCATAAACATTAAAATATCTAACACCTACTGCTTTTATTCCTGTTTCTTCAGAGAAATCCTTTGCAATGTTGTCCATAATGTATTTTGAGAAAGCATATACATTTTCTGGAGATTTATCTCTATCCTCTTTTAGTGGAACTTTTTCTTTTACTATTCCATATACGGAAGCTGATGAAGCATAAACTACCGTTGCCCCATTTTCTTCCGCTATTTCAAGTATATTTTTAAATCCATCTACATTTTTTCTCATCATTAGTTCCTGGTCTGTAACAGTTGTATCTGTTATTGAAGCAAGGTGGAATATTATATCTGGTTTAAAATCCTCTACTTTAAAGAAAACTTCATCAGAAGAAACATCACAGGCTAACACTTCACCTTTAAATTTTTTTAAGTTTTTAAAATTAGCACTTGTAAAATCATCTAATATTAAAATTTTTGCTTCAGGATACATATCTTGAAGCCTAAGAGCAAGATTAGAACCAATAAATCCTGAGCCACCTGTTATAAGAATATTATCCATACTTTCACCCCTTTAACATTTTAAGTTATCAATTTCTTCAATAAGATGAACTCTTCTTTCGTGTCTTCCACCTTCAAAAGATGTATTTAAAAATGTTTCGATAATAGCTATTGCATGCTCAAGCCCTATAACTCTGGCTCCTACTGCTATTACATTTGCGTCGTTATGTTGTCGTGCAAGTCTTGCCATAAACTCATTTGTACACAATGCTGCTCTTACACCAGGTACTTTATTTGCTGTTATTGATACTCCTATTCCAGTACCACATATTACTATGCCTTTATCTACATTGCCTGATGAAACTTCTTCTGCAACGGCTTTAGCGTATATAGGATAATCTGTTGATTCTTTAGAGAATGTTCCTTTATCTAAAACTTCATATCCCTTTGATGTTAAGTGATTTTTTATAGCTTCTTTATATTCAAAACCTGCATGGTCACTACCTATAGCTATTTTCATAATTACTCCTCCTGTAATCCATAAATCTGATTTAAAGGAGAAAAGCTTCCTTTATTATAAATAATAATCTGTTTACCTGAATTTTGTTTACATGGCTCTATACAAGATGGAGATACATAATCAATCAAAGAACATAATACTTTTTCTACTGAGTTTTTTACATTACTTTCTTCTAATTTGCCAATTTTTATATACAGATTTTCATTTTTATAATTTTTATACAAACACTTAAATTCTCTAACGTGTCCTTTCTTTTTAGTTATTTTGTCTCTTATTGTACTGTCTATTGCAGCTTCTATTATAACTATAGAAAGTTTTTCTTGAGGTTTTAATGTACCTGACAAAAACATATAAATTCCTTTTTCATCAAATATAGGATTTTCATTTTCAAGAATAAACTTTCTAAGATGTTCAATAAATTTTTCATCCGTGTTGTATATACCAGGCATAAATAATTCTACAGGTTCACTCCAGTTTATAACTACTTTTTCATTCATTTTTACAGCCTCTTAATTTTATAAAAATTCTATCATAAATGTAATTTTTAAATTTGCTTTAAAATATAACTAAAGTAAATTATAATTACCTTCTAAAATTATAGAAATTAGGAGGTTTAAAATGGGAAAATTAAAAGTTGTTATAGATAGAGTTATTTGTGAAGGAATAGGACCATGTGCAGATGAAACTAAATATATAGAGTTAGATAAAAGACATAAAGCTGTTATCCTAGAACCTGGTAAAGATAAGGAGAAACTCTTTGAGGAAGTGGCGGAAAAAAGAAGACAGGAAGTTATCCTAGACCTTACAGATGATGAAGAGGAAGAAATTTTTAGAGCTGCAGAAGCATGCCCTGTAGATGCAATATTTATATATGACCCAGAAACAGGAGAACAATTATATCCATAAAAAGAGGTATAAGGATGATAGATAAGTTATATGAGTTATATGAGAGGAACATTAAATACATACTGGTTGTGGTTCCTCTTGCTTTACTTATTGTAATGGCATATTTATACATAAAAGCTGATTAAATATTAGATTATAAAGTTAATATAAAAAGTTTAAAACTTCTTAAATAGGGTATTTTAAGATTTGATGTTTTTTATTTTCAGAGAGAGTTATTTTAATTTTCCTTTCATCTGTTTGAAAATTCTATCAGAAGCAAATTTATATCTTATATCCTGCTTAGCTAATTTTTCTAATTCACTTTTTATCATCTTTTCTGCGTCATCTGTAGCATTCTTATAACCAAGTACATACGCCAAGATTGCAAGTATTGCAAACCCTGTTATTTCTACAATTCTTGATAAAATCTGATTAGGTATAAACAATGCTCCTATAACAAGTATTATTCCTACTGGAAGAATGAATTTCCAGTATTTCATTAAAAATTGAGCCAACATATTATCACCTCTTTGAAATCTTTAAGGGTTTTTTATTATACCTTAAAATGTGTTTATTCTTGATAAATTCCCATTGAATAGAATTTTTGTTGCCTTTTTTCTACAAGTTCTTTTACAGGAATTCTTTTTAAACATCTAAGATTAGTCCTGAGGGCTCTTTTTAAAAGCCTATACATTTTATTAGGCTGTAGGTGTGCACCTCCAAGAGGTTCTTTTACTATCTCATCTATAACACCAAGTTTTTTTAAATCTTCTGCTGTTATTTTCAAACTTTCTGCTGCCTGTGGTGCTTTTTCTTGAGATTTAAATAATATAGCGGCACACCCTTCAGGAGATATAACTGAATATATTGCATTCTCAAGCATAAGTATTCTATCAGCAACTCCTAAAGCTAATGCACCACCACTTCCACCTTCTCCTATAACTGTAGCAATAATTGGGACTTTTAAGCTTCCCATTACCATAAGACTTTCTGCTATAGCTTGAGACTGACCTCTTTCTTCTGCTCCCACACCTGGAAAAGCTCCTGGAGTATCAATAAATGTAATGACTGGTCTTCTAAACTTTTCTGCAAGTTTCATAACTCTTACAGCTTTTCTGTATCCTTCAGGGTGTGGCATTCCAAAGTTTCTCTCTATTTTTTCTTTAGTATCTCTACCTTTCTCGTGTCCTATAACAACTACTGGTTCTCCTTCAAAAAAAGCAAATCCAGCTATTATAGCCTTATCATCACCAAACTTCCTATCTCCATGAAGTTCCACAAAATCTGTAAAAATGTTTTGAATATAATCTATTGTATGAGGTCTTTTAGGATGCCTTGCTAACTGAACTTTTTCCCATGCAGATAAAGAAGACATCTTTTTTCTGGCAAGGTCTTTAAATTCCCTTCTAAGTTCTACAAGTTCCGATAATCTATGTTTTTCACCTTTTTTTACCTTTTCTCGCAAAAATTCTATTTTATTTTGTAAATAATGAAGCCTCATTTCTATATCTAAATTATTTTCCTTTTCTGTTTCTACAGCCATCCTTCTACTCCTTTATGAGAATATTTCAATTTTTTTAGAATGTGGCTTTCTTTCTCTAACAGGTGGTAAGTTTAAATATGTATCTCCATATAAAACTTTTAAATAGAAATCCTCATTTTTTGGAGCAAAAAATTTATATCCCTCAAACTCTAACTCTTTTAGTGGAAAGAGTTCATTTAAAGGTATAAAAAAATTATATTCAGCAAATTCAGCACTTCTTACCACAAGTAAATCTTTATCTAAGTTCCATCCTTGGTGTAAAGAACGGGTTAAACTGATAAAAAAATTTCTAATAAAGTTTTTTTGAAATCTATTCAAATCTAAAATTTGCTCTGCTATTTTTAGTTTCAATTTTAATAAAATTTTATGTAAATTTCTATAAATAAAAGTATTTTTTATGGTTATATTCGGAAAAATATCTATATATATACCTTGGTTATACCTTTCATTATCTTTTTCAATTTTTTCTACGATTTTTCCTTTACTACTTCTTACCTTTGCAAAATCTCTTTTATAATATTTATCAGTTTTCTTTGTTTGAACAAAAAGATAATCTGGTAGCTCTTTTGGAGCTATTTGTAAAAATTTATCGTAATCCTCAACAGGCATGCATATATCTAAATCATCATCCCATGGAATAAACCCTTTATGTCTGACAGCTCCTAACAGTGTTCCACTGTCTAACCAGTATCTCAGGTTGTGTTTTCTGCACAGTTTATCAACGTGAAACATTATGTCTAACATCAATTCCTGAACTTTTTTTATCTGTTCAAAAGTTATATTTCTTCCTTCTAAATTAAACTCAACTGTTTCCATCAAAAAACCTCTTTAAAGGCTTTT
>JALSSG010000009.1 GCA_026984355.1 Hydrogenothermaceae bacterium | reverse complement strand
AGGTTTATTTAGCCTTCTTTTTATACTTGGTATTTATAGTGATTTTAAACAAATTCACCCTGTTCCTCGGATTTTGCTAAATTTTGTAGCTTTGTTATTTGTTATTTATAAATTTATCACAACACCGATTGAAGACCCTGTTGTTTCAATTTTAGAAGCACTTGTATTTTTACTGGGAATTAAGCTTTTAGAAGAAAAAAGTTTTAGAGATTTTCTGCAAATTTATATAATCTCCATATTTTTACTTGCAGGGTATGCTTTAGTTTCTATAGATATGATATTTATTGTTTATTTTGTCCTGCTTCTTTTCCTTATAACTACAGCTGTGGTTATGCTTGCCTTTTACTTTGAGAATCCAGAACTTATAGTAAACAAGCATATCCTTTCAAAAATTTTTACAGTAGGTTTCTTTATCCCTGTTATATCAATTCCTTTAGCAGTAATTTTGTTTATTATCCTTCCACGGACAGACTATCCACTTTTTAGCTTTCTAAACCATGGAATAAAAGCCTCAACAGGTTTTTCTGAAAGTGTAAAGTTAGGAGAAGTATCAGATATACAGGAAGACAACTCTATTATTATGAGAGTTAAAATGGAGCAGATTAATAATAGATTTTTGTACTGGAGAGGTATAGTTTTATCTTTCTTTGATGGTAAAGAGTGGAGAAACATTGAGACATATGAAAAAGATGGAATTGTCAAAGGTACTAAGGTAAAACAGGAAATAATATTAGAACCATACTATAACAAGTACCTCTTTGCGCTGGATAAGCCTGTTTTGATTAATAAAAAAAATATAAGAGGAAATGATGATTTTACTTTCTATCTTCCAAATGAGATTAAAAAGAGAACAAAATATCAGGCTATATCTGTTCTTACAGATAGCATAAAAGCAGAAAATATAGAAAAAGATATATACCTTCAACTTCCAAAAGATATAAAAGATAATTTACTTAATCTGGCAACATCCTTAAAAAAAGATACACCAATAAAAACTGTATATTCTATACTAAATTTTTTAAAGCAGAATTATCAGTATTCCCTAACAGAGCTTCCTAAGTCAAATAATCCTGTTATAGATTTTTTACTAAAAACGAAAAAAGGTAACTGTGAATACTTTGCTTCTGCAGCAGCAGTACTTTTGAGATTAAATAATATACCAACAAGACTAATAGCAGGTTATAAAGGAGGATATTATAACGATATAGGGAAATATTACATAATTCCCCAAAAAAATGCTCATGTATGGATAGAAGTATACATAAATAAACATTGGATTAGGTTAGACCCAACTCCAGCCTCTATAGAACTATTTACCGAGAATGAAAAAAAATTAAAAGACAGGCTAAAGTATATATTTGACACTTTTGAATTTTTCTGGATTAACTTTGTTATAAATTTCGATTTTCAAAAACAGATAAACCTTTTCAAATCATTAAAATCTAATTTAGAAAAACCAAAATTAAAAACATCTATTAACAAAGAAATAATTATTTTAACTTTTTTGAGTTTACTTCTTATAATTCTTATATTCATCCTAATTTACAGGATATACAAATATGTAACAACACCTGTTGAAAAGAAAATACTAGATAGCTTCTACAAAAAATTATCTAAAGCAGGATATAAGAAAAAGGAATATGAAACGCTTATTGATTTTGTAAATAAAATTGAAGATAAAAATAAAAGAAATTTAGCTTTACAGTTTGCCGTAAAATTTGAGTCTAAATTTTACAAAGATGAGCCTTTTACTAAAGAAGATATAAAAACATTAAAAGATATAATATCAAAAATTTAATAATAAACCTCCTTTAAATATAAACCTTCTGGTGGTGCTGTATATATGCCTTTTGCAGGGTCTTTTGCTTTTATAATTTCCTCTAACTGCTGTAAAGAAAGACTTCCTAAAGCAACATGAACACTGTGTGCCACTATTTTTCTTACCATATTTCTTAAAAAGTGAGATGCAGAAATTTCAATGTTAATGTGTACACCATCGTATTTAATCCGTATTTCTCTTATATCAATTTCTTCTCTTAGATAATCTCCTTTTTTTGCAAGACTGATAAGATTTTTATGTTGTTTTATAATCTCAAGAGCCTGATTTAATTTAAGAATATCTAATTTCTTTGATATATACCAGCTAAATCCGTACAAAAAAGGGTCTGGAAACTGATGAATTTTGTATAGATAACTTTTTCCTTTTGCACTAAATCTTGCATTAAAATATAAAGGGACTTCCTCTACAGATACTATAGATATATCTCTAGGAAGATTTGCATTAAGAAAATTTAGTATCGTTTCAGGTTTCCTGTGGTGATTTACTTTAAAATTTGCTACCTGTCCTAAAGCATGAACACCAGCATCAGTTCTACCTGCAGCTATAAGCCTTATTTTTTGTTTAAATAGCTTTTCTAATTGCTCTTCTATAACCTGCTGTATAGATATATGTTTTGGCTGCCTTTGCCAACCGTGATATCTTGTACCTATGTATTTTATTGTTAGCTTGTAGTTTATCATATTTATAATTATACTAAATAGCTATACCAACTACAGAACAATTGCGTACTTTTGCTCTTTCAAGTGCATCTTCAGCTTTTTCAATTAGCAAATCTGGAGTATCTCCCTCTACATAAGATGCTATAGCAAAGCACATTTTAAGCTCTAAACCTAAATTCTGTGCAAACTTATCAAAATCATTTTTTATTTTATTTACTACAGAAAGGTCATCTTCAATAGTTTTATTTATAGTCAATATTGCAGCTACATTTTCTCTAATTCTCCCAATAGGGTCTAAAATTGATACATCCTGTTTTACTATATCCCTTAATTGTATAAGGAGATTGTTTAACTGTTGCTCGCCAAGTTTTTCTCTTAACTCCTCATAGTTAACAAACTCTATAAGAACTAAAGAAAGAGGGGTTTTATATCTATATGCTCTTTGTATCTCATAATTTAGTATTTCCTCAAATTTAATCCTATTATATATACCGGTAATAGGGTCTTTTTCTATGACTTCCTCCAAATCTTTTAAAAGTATATCTTCAGGTATGCACATTTCCTCTTCTAATTTATCTTTGCTAAACTCCTTTCTGTGAATATTTAGATAAACCATTAATACTCCTGTATAAATAAAAATAGATAAAAACACTACACCTAAAACTATTGTTTCAAACATATCTTTATATACAAAATTATCTGGAAGAGAATGTATCATTATAAGAGCTAAGCCACCTTTCATACCAGAAAAAGTAAGAGCATTTATCCATCTAAATGGAAAACCCTTTAAGAACTTAAGTCCATAAACAAGTAAAAACCTTATAACAGTAGTTAAAATAAATACAACAGCTATTTCAATCCAGTACTTTTTAAAAAGCTCCAAGTCAGCTAACTGAGCTATTAAAGTAAATAAAATAGCATTAGCAAACACAGCTACGTATATTGCCTCTTTCCTATAAGTTCTAAAAGTCACACTGGACAAAGCAGGAATCTTTAATAAAATCTGCTGTATTTTTTCAATAATTCTTAAAAGTATGTTTTTCGTATCTTGTTTACATTCTTCCTGAGATTGTTCTAAAGCCCTTTGAAATTCCTGCTGAAATAAAAACCCTTTCCTTATTTCTTTATCTATAAGAACTCTAAAAAACATTAAAGAAACAAGAATTGACAGAATACCAGAATAATGAAGTTTATCAGCAATAAGAAAAGCAAATATAGCTACCAGATATGCAGCAGAAAATTGCTCAATAGGGTCTCTCAAAGTTTTTAGTAAAATATATCCAATAAGTGCCACAGAAATTCCTATTAAAGTAGAAAATACAAATACCTTGATTAAAACAACAGAGGCATCTAATATACCTATATCACCTTTTGTAAATAAAGGTAAAGCAATAAAGAAAAAAGCTATAATAGCAGTAGCATCATTAAATAAACTCTCCCCTTCAGCTACTATACGTAATCTTTCAGGAAGATTAAATTTACCTGCCATACTTGTTACAGTAATAGCATCAGTAGCCATTAACGGAGCAAGTAAACATGCAATAGCCCCAATTGAAAGATGATAATTGTTAAAGAAGAAATAAATAATAAACACACCAATGACTATCTCTAAAGCAACTCCTAAAAACGCAAGGTAAAATATAGAATCAAAATTATCTTTAAACTCTTTTACAGAAAAATTAATAACTTCTGGAAATAAAATTATTGGTAATAACATTATCAAAACTTCGTCAAATAATTCAGGTGTTATATGAAAAATTTCCGGCAGGAAATAACCAAATAAAAATGAAAGAACTATAACAGGAATAATAATAGGAACACCTGTTATTTCCTCAAAAAGTCTTGAAAGTAAAACTATTATCAGAATAACTGCTAAAGCTTCTATCATACCTAAAATTCCTTTATCTTTCCCTTTCTAAAAATTCTACAGGATTAAATCTAAAACCTTCTATAAAATCTATCACTAAATTTGTAATTAATAATTTACGAAATATAAAAAGTAAATCCCAATAAAAGAGGTGCTATATGATTAATCTTATCTGTAAAAAGTACAAAAGCCAGCTAGAATTTCTTCAAGAGGAAAATGAAAAATTAAAACAAGAACTAAAAAAGAAAGTAAGTAAGAATGGAAATGGGAACCATATTGAAGAAATAATAAAGCAAAAAGACAAGCAGATAAAAGATTTAGAAAACCAATATAAAAACTTAATACAACAGCTAAAAAAACAGATAGAAGAAAAAGAAAAAGAAATTAACCAGATAAAAGAAAAAGAAAAGTTTTATGAGAACGAAATCTTTAAATATCAACAAATATTAGATAATTTACAAGAAGAAGGTGTTTTTGTTGCAAGTCCAGATTTTAAATCTGGAACAGAAGGAAACGAACTAATCTATGTAAATAGAAAAGGAAAGGAACTTTTAAAAAAGTTAGGAGAAGACATAAACAATATTTTTGGTTTTTCTATAGACTGGGAACACCCAGAAGGAATATCTATACATAAATTTCATAAAGACCCAGATAAAATTAGAAACATATTAAAATCCATAAAACCAGGAAAAGTAGAAAAAAATGCAAACATACCTGTAGGAAAATACATAATACAGTCTTACAGGTCAGCTTTAGTAGACAAAGATGGTAATGTTATAGGCTATTTATCAACATGGAAAGATGCCACATGGGATAACTTTGCAAAAGAAATGATGGAACTTTCATCACCAGAAAAATTAAGATCAAAAATAGAACCAGTAAAAGAAATACTAAACCTCATAAAAGATATAGCAAATCAGACAAATCTACTTGCCCTAAACGCCTCTATAGAAGCAGCAAGAGCTGGAGAATATGGTAGAGGTTTCGCAATAGTTGCTGATGAAGTTAGAAACCTTGCAGAGAAGATATCAAAAAATGTAGAAAATATAGAGAAAGTTATAATTCAGCTTGTAAAAGAACTTGAAAGAAACATGAACTTTATAGACGAAATGAGAGATATAACTTAAGACTTACAATCTGGGCATATGCCATATACCTCTACGCTGTGCCCAGTTATATCAAATCCATGAACCTGCTTTAATTCTTCTTTAAACTTATCAAAA
>JALSSG010000008.1 GCA_026984355.1 Hydrogenothermaceae bacterium | reverse complement strand
TTTCATTATATAGAGCAAAAAAGGAAAGTTTGTACTCGCTATATAATCTGGATTCTGTTCTTAATAAAATACTGGGTACTCATATATGGTTAAAGAGTGGAGGATACATTGTTATTGAGGAAACAGAAGCTTTAGTAGCTATTGACGTTAATAGTGGCAAAAATTGTAGGGAAAAGACACTTGAGGATATGGCTTTTAATATAAATCTTGAAGCTGCAGAAGAGATTGTTAAACAGATAAGATTGAGAGATTTAGGGGGCATAATTGTTATTGATTTTATAGATATGAAAGATAAAAAAAACATGGAAAGACTTCTTGAGTTTTTAATTAACAAATTTAAAGCTGATAAAAAACCTGTTAAGGTAAAGGGTTTTACCTCTCTTGGTCTTCTGGAGCTTACGAGGAAAAAGTCTGAAGAAAGTCTTATGAAAAAATTGAGTGATATTTGTTTTACCTGTAAGGGTAAAGGATATACAAAAGGGGAAGGTCTTATTCTTTTTGAAATAGAAAAGAAGATTTTTGAGCTTAGACCTTTTGTTAAATTAAGGATAATGGTAAATCCTAAGCTTAAAAATGCAATTAACAATCTTATATCTAAACTTAAGATGGAAGGTCTTATCGAAATAATAGATAATATTTCTATGCCTGTAGACAAATATGAAATTAAGAGAGTGGAATGATGTTTAGATTTTTTTTGGTTATTGTTTTAGTATTTTCGTTTGTTTCTTGTTCTGAAAAACCTAGGTATACTAAGGATTTACTTCAAAAAGGTATGAAAGCCTATCAATCTAATAATTATAAAAAGGCAAAAGACTATCTAAAGCAGGCTATTTATGAATCTAAAGGGGCTACTCCTGAAGATATTATGAAAGCAAAGTTTGCGTTAGCTGATACTTATTTTAAGTTAAAAATGTATGTTGATGCTATTGTAGAGTTTGAGGAGTTTATTTCTCTTTATCCAACATCTCCAAGGGTACCTGAGGCACTTTATAAACTTGCAGTGTCCTATTTGAAAATCTCTCCATCTCCTGACAGAGATTTAACATATGTAAAAAAAGCTGAGGAGAAGGCTGAAGAGATTATAAATAACTATCCTTTTAGTAAGTTTGTAGACTATGCAAAAAAAATAATTGAAAAAGCAAAAAGAAAAGAAGCAAAGCATTATATTTTAATTGCTAAGTTATACGAGAACCTAGGTAAGCCTTATTCTGCTGCTGTTTATTATAATTATGTGTATGATGAATTTACAGACTATATAGATAAACCTTATATAGAGTATAAGCTGGCGGAAAATTTGTTGAATATACCAAAACAGTATGAAAAAGAGATAAAGCTTTATAAAAAAAAGATAGCAATTCTTGAGAAAAAGATTGAAACGGAAAAAGATATAGATAAGAAGAATATTCTTTTAAACAGAAAAAAACTTCTTATTGAACATCTTGAAACTTTGGAAAATAGAATAAAAGATGGTAAAAATAGAGCTATTGCTATTTTAAAAAATGCATATAATATGTATCCAGAATCAGAATATAGAGATGATATAAAAAGCTTACTTGATAGGTATGAAAAAACAGGAAGTTTTAGTAAAAAAAATGAAAAATAGGGAAACAGAAGAAATCTTAAATAAGATTATAAAAGCTGCTTCTGATAAAAAAGGTGAAGATATAGTTGTTTTAGAGATAGGAAAGGTAAACCCTATAGCTGATTATATGGTTATTATTTCTGGAACTGTTCCTGTTCACACACAGGCTATAGTAGATGAAATAGTAAAGCAGTTAAAAGATAGTGGTATAGAACCTTCTCATATAGAAGGCTATTCAGAAGGAAGATGGATAGCTTTAGATATAGGAGATATTATGGTTAATGTGTTTTTACCTGAACTTAGAGATTATTACCAGTTAGAATGGTTATGGTCTGATGCTCCAAAATATAAAGTAAATTCATTAAATGGGTGAATAATTGCCTATAGGAATATTTGATTCAGGTGTAGGTGGATTAACTGTATATAAAAGTATTTCTAAATTTTTCCCTGATGCAGATTTGGTATACTTAGGAGATTGTGCAAGAGTTCCTTATGGTAATAAATCAAAAGAGACTATAATAAGATATAGTTTAGAGTGCTCTTCTTATCTATATGAAAAACATAATGTAGATGTTTTGGTTGTTGCATGTAATAGTGCCTCTTCTTACGCTCTTGATGTTTTAAGGAATTATTTTGATATACCTGTTATTGGAGTAGTAGAACCGGGTGTAGAGGCAGCTTTAGATGTGTCTAAAAATGGAAAGATAGGTGTTATAGGTACATATGCTACTGTTAACAGTAATGCTTATAAGAGAAATTTATTAGATAAAGCTCCAGATATACAGGTTTTTCAAAAAGCATGTCCTTTATTTGTTCCTCTTGTTGAGGAAGGTATGATTAATCATCCTGTAACTTATCATATGGTAAAAGAGTATATACAGGAGTTGGTAGATAAGGGAATTGATACTTTAATTCTTGGATGTACTCATTATCCTCTTTTGAAAGGTGTGATATCTAGTGTATATCCAGAGATTAAAATTGTTGATTCCTCAGAAGTTATTATTGATAAAATAAAATCAATTTATAATAAAAAAGAATCTGGGTTTAGAAAAGTTTTTTTAACTGATATATCTCCAGCTTTTAAAAAGCTGGAAAGTTTATTATTAGAAAATAGTAAAATGGAAAAAATAGAGCTCTCAGAGCTCTGTAAAATTTAATCTGGTATTATTTTTATTAAACATTCTTCAGGATTTACCTGGTCTCCTTCTCTTACATATATTTCACCTACTGTACCATCTATAGGAGAATGTATTTCATTTTCCATTTTCATAGCTTCTATTACTAATAAAACGTCTCCTTTTTTTACTTTATCTCCTGGACTTACCTTAACAGAAACTACTTTTCCAGGCATTGGAGAACTTACATCTCCCATATCAACAGCTTTAGGTCTTTTTCCGCCTATTATTCCTTCTGATGGTATACTTTCTACAGTCTCTCCTACCTCAATTTCTCTTATTGGTTGAACCAAGGTTTCTTCCAGTCTTCCATCAATCCTTATAAAGTAAGGTTTTCCACCTTCTACAGAACTACCAACCCCAGCAATCTGTACATGATACTGCTCTCCATGGATTGTTATATAAAATTCTATTGGTGCTGTAGTGACGCATTCTTCTTCTGTTAACTCTTCTACTTCAGGAGGTAATGCTTCACCTTTTTCGAATTTTTCTCTCCATTCAAAAAATTCTTTTGCAACTTGAGGGAATAAACAGTATGACAGGATATCTTCAATATTTCTTGCTCCTGCTTCTTTTGCTTCTTTTTCACATTTTTCAAGTTCAGGTTCTAAAAGGTCAGCTGGTCTTACTTGTATTGGTTGTTCATCTCCTATAATTTTCTTAATTATTTCTGGTTTTATTGGTGCTGGAGGTCTACCATATAGTCCTTTTACATAATCCTTTGTTTCTTTTGTAACTATCTTATATCTTTCTCCCTGTAAAACGTTTAAAAGTGCCTGTGTTCCTACTATTTGACTTGTAGGAGTAACTAGTGGAGGATAACCAAGGTCTTCTCTAACTCTTGCAACTTCTTTTTTTACTTCGTCTAACTTATCAAGTGCATCGTTTTCTTTTAGCTGATTTATAAAGTTAGACATCATTCCGCCAGGAATTTGATGAATTAAAACCTGTGAATCTGGCCATTTATCAGCAGTATCATATTTTTTGTATTTTTTTCTAACTTCTTTGAAGTATTCTGCCACTTCATTTACAACATCTATATCTATTTTTATATCATATCCAAATTCTTTAAGAACATAGACCATAGTTTCATTTGCTGGATGAGCTGTTAACCAGGACATAGTGGAAACATCTGTATCTATAATATCAGCACCAGCTTCAACGCCTTTTAGATATGTCATTTCAGCCATAGCTGCTGTAGTTTGTGCGTGTATATGTACTGGAAGTTTAATTTCTTCCTTAAGTCTTTTTACAAGTTCGTATGCTACCTTAGGTGATAGTATACCTGCCTGGTCTTTTATGCTTATTATATCTACTCCTAAGTCTCTGAGTTGTTTTGCGATATTAACGTAGTAATCTATTGTGTGTACAGGACTAATTGTATAAGATAAAACACCTTTTACTATTTTTCCTTCTTCTTTCGCTACTGTTATTGCTACTTCCATATTTCTTACATCGTTTAATGCATCAAAAATTCTAAAAACATCTATACCATTTGCAGCAGCTCTTCTTACAAACTCTTCTACTACATCATCAGGATAATTTCTATAACCTACTACATTTTGACCTCTAAGAAGCATTTCTAATTTTGTATTTTTAACTACATCTTTAATCTTTCTTAATCTTTCCCATGGGTCTTCTTTTAAATATCTAAGACATACATCAAATGTTGCACCGCCCCATACTTCTAAAGACCAAAAACCTGCTTTATCTAATTTTTCAGCTGCAGGTACTAGGTCTTCTGTTCTTACTCTTGTTGCTAATAAACTCTGGTGTCCATCTCTTAAAGTCACATCAGTAAATTCTATAGTTTTTCCCATTATTTACCTCGCTCGTGTGGATTAGAAGATATACGAATTTGATATATTATACTATAAAGATAAAAATCTAAAATTTTTAAAGGGAGATATCTATGATTGATACACATTGTCATTTAGATATGCTTAAAACAGATAAGGACTTAAAAGAAAGTATAGAAAAAGTGGATTATCTTATAACTATTGGATGTGATAAAGAAGAAATTCCAAAAGCTTTAGAGCTTGCAAACAAATATGAGAATGTATATGCATCTATAGGTTTTCATCCATATGATGTTAATGATATTACAGACGAGCATATACAGTGGTTAAAAGAACTTGCTACTAAAAATAAAAAGGTAGTTGCAGTTGGAGAAACAGGACTTGATTATTATAGGGATATAACACCTAAAAATAAGCAGATATATTTTTTTGAAAAACATATAAATCTTGCTAAGGAGCTAAATTTACCTTTAATAGTTCATTCAAGAAGTGCAGAAAGGGATACAGAGAAGATTTTAGAAAAATTTGCTCCATATGAGGCTTCAGGGGTTATCCATTGTTTTGGTGGTGATATGCAAATGATGGAAAGATGTGTAGATTTAGGTTTTTATATATCTTTTGCAGGAAATATTACGTATCCAAAAGCAGATAATTTAAGACAGATATTAAAAAAAGTACCACTTGATAGACTTTTGTTAGAGACAGATAGTCCCTTTTTATCACCTCAAAAAGTTAGAGGGAAACCAAATAAACCGTCTAATATCTTTTACACTTTAGAATTTGTTTCTAATTTGCTTGGTATTGAAAAAGATAAACTGGAAGAAATTGTAGATAATAATGCAAAACGTCTGTTTAAAATTCCTAAAACAGTTCCATCTGTAGTTTAATCCATTAATGTATAATTACATTAAAAACTTTCTATGAGGAAGATTTAATGAAAAAAAGAGCATTGCTTTCTGTTTATGATAAGACAGGTATTGTTGATTTTGCAAAGAGTTTGATTGAACTTGGATTTGAGATTATATCTTCATCTGGTACTGCAAGGATTTTAAGAGAAAATAATATCCCTGTTAAG
>JALSSG010000007.1 GCA_026984355.1 Hydrogenothermaceae bacterium | reverse complement strand
GTTTAATTTCTCTTTTAGTTAATCTATCTACAGGAATATTTTTGTTACCAATTATTAAAATTTCTTCTGCATATGAAAAACTACATATAATTAAGATAAATATCAAAACAACCTTTCTCAAGATTTCCCCTTAAAACAAAACTGAAAAAGAAGTTGCTACTTCAGTAATATCACCTTTTAAGCTATCTTTTCTAAATTGAACTTCCAATTTAAAAGAAATAGGAATTAAAGGTCTATAATTCCATCCAAGAAGTATTGCCTTTATATTTCTATGAGATTTTTGGCTACTGAAATAATCATTTCTAATTATTAGATAATTCTTGTTGAAAATCCTATATATACCCTGTATATAATAAGCTCTTCTTGTATAATCTTTAACTTTGTGTTCTATACCATATATAAACTCGGACATTAATCTAAATCTTCTATATGGTATATCTACACTAAAACCTACAAACGCTACATTTTTTTGTATATTTAAATCTTTGAATCTTCCTAAAAATAACCCTAAAGATATATCTGAAAAATATTTCTGTATCTGCCCACCTATAAAGTTATCAGTTTTAACATTATTGTTTCTATCATCTATACCTTTTGTTCTTTGTAAAAAGATTGAATATTCCCAACTGCTTTCCTGAAAAGGAAGCAAACCATATAATCTAACACCTGTTGTAAAAGCTGGAAAAAAATAAATAGATGCTGGTGGGTCTATTGAAGTCCATTTTAAAGGCGGTAAGTGAATAGGATTCCATAAACCAATAGGAGTTATAAATTTACCTACTCTAAATCTTATTGCATCTGAGAACAGATAATCAAAAAATATTCTTTCTAATTCAGGATTTATAACAAATTCCCTTTCTATCTCAACTTCTATTTCTTCATATTCATCATCCTCGTCATCATCATCATCTTCTTCCTCTATTTCTATTTCTCTTTTCTTTACATAAAGATTTCTTGCCTCTATTTCAGAAAAGAAGGATAGTCTTTTAGCAAGATTTCCGTACAACAGTAAAGCTAAGTTTTCTACATTAAATTCAAATTCTTCTTTATTTGTCCATCTATACTTTAAAGAAAAATAACCACCTATCCTCAGTGGACATTTGGCAAATTTAACACCTCTACCAAATTCATAACTTACAAAGCTTTCTTTTGAATAAGAAAAACTTGTTAAACAAATAATTAGAAAAAAAGAAAAAAGTTTTTTCATTAGCTGTTAAAAGTTTTTTTAGAATTATAAATGAAAAAGAGGGGGTATTAAACCCCCTTTGGAAAGCTTTTAATCATCATAATCAGGTCCATTATGACAGTCATAACAACTTACTTTATGACCTTTAGTAAAGGTTTTTAATCCCCATTCTGTTTTAAACGTTTTTGTTGTTTTGATTTCAGATAGATATGTACCTCTGTAATCACTTCCATGGCATTTTGCACAGCTTTTATATCTACCATCTTCTGCATAATCTCCATGTTTATCTACCCATTTCTGTCCAATTGTATGCATACCATGAGGTCCTTTATTCGCAGTTAAAGGAACATTCTTACCATGACAAACAAAACATTCTCTTATAGTTCCTGAATATCCCTGTAATTTCTCGCTTTGTAAGTTATCTCCATGATGAGAACTTGGATAGATTGCATGAGTTGAACCATGGCAAGCTTCACACTTGATTCCACCATGTCCTTTACTAAATCTATAAAGGCTGTATCCTTTCTTAGGTGTATCTGGATTAGTCGCAAAGGTTTTGTCAGATGGATTTCTAAACTGGCCATTTACAATAGCTACAAGCTCCCTTTTTCCATTATAATGACATGCTTGACATGTAGGCATATCATACCATCCTTCTCTTCCAGCTTTTCCAACCATACTCATGTTTCCATGACAATCCTGACACTGTATACCTGCACTACCCATAGCTCCTCTTAAACATTGAGTTTCTTTTCCTGGATGACATTTATAACAAGAGCTTCTATTTGAAACATCGTTAAGAACAAGGTTAGATTTAGGGTCTTTAACCATCGCATGTTTTGAATGAATAGCTTGAGTTAAAGGAGGTATACCATCTATACCAGTTCCAGGTAAGGCATTTGATTTGTGGCACGCTGCACACATAACTGGCGTTCCACTTTTTGCAGTCTGATATAAGGATGGTTGATAGTTATACCCTTTTGCCTGTAAATCGGAAAGATAAGCTGATATATCATGTTTTTCATCATGAAGTTTGAGAATATTATATCTATAGTCTTTTTCTGGATCTGGGTTATTTTCCCATCCAGAAGATGGTTTAGCTGCATCATATCCTGAGTTAGAACCATGACACTCTATACATGTCATCTCGTCACTTACAGGTAAAACTGTATAAGTTTCTGCCAGTACATTTCCATTTTTATCTTTTGCTAATACCTTTACTAATGGATAAAAGTTTTTAAGTCCATTATCATCATAAGGAGTAATAGGAATACCTTCAGCTGTCCACCATTTAAAGTGATTGTCATAATCTAATGGTTGTGGATTTGGGGAAATTTTTTTGCCCTTTAATCCTACATTTGGCTGAAGTGTTATATTGAATAAAGCATGCACAAAATCCCAGAAATTTGTTTTTCCTGCACTGTATGTATTAATAGAATTTGTATCAGGGTCAGGATAAGGTTCATATAAAACCTCTATATTATCACCATCATCTAATTTTTTTGGTTCTTTACCTTTTTTTACAACCTGTGCTACAAGAGTGTTATAAGGCGGAAGTATAGAAAACACAGAAAAATCCGCATCCATACAGTGCATACCTAAATCATTCCATGCTATAACAGTATAGTTTGAAGTAGTTCCTACAAAACCATCATTGCCATTGTAGTTACCGTTTTCATTGCCATTATAATTATCATTACCGTTGCCATTGTGGTTGCCGTTTTCAGGATTATATTTTTCTGCTATATCTGGAATACCATCATTATCATCATCTTCTAAATTATCACTTATAGGTTCTATAGTACTATCTAAAAATACTTCTACAATTTCAGGTTTATTATCATTATTTGTGTCTGAAAGTTTGATTATCAATTGTCCGTTATCATGTATTAAAAATGCATCACTATTATCTTTTTTTACTGCTGCTACTGGATTTCCATCTGCATCATACAAAACAAAAGAATATTCTTCTTTCTTTCTAAGCTTAAGCTTAAAGCTACCATCATCTTTTATTTTAGATGCTAAAACCCTTGGTTTCCCACTTTTTCTTATACTGAAAGCTGATATATAGGCTACTTCAACATTACCAACACTGACAGACTGTGTAGACAATTGGGCTGATTGAATTTTTCCAGTTATAACTGCAGTATCAGAACTATCAGAATTTCCCCCTATACAGGAACCAAGTAAGATTGAAACTATACCAGCTAGAAGAATAAGTAATTTTTTCATAATTCTCCTCCATAGTTTTGCTAATCTTCGACGGTTTATATATCAAAAAACATGCCAGTTTTTTAATCATTGATATAAAAGGTGTTAAACGGAACACAGCTAAGAGAATGTATCAATTTTAATACATTAAAATTTTGTTGTAATACAACCTATTTAAGAAACTATGGTTCTAGGAAAGCTATTATTACACTTATATTAAGTGTATCAATTTTGATACAGGTTAATCTCTTTTTATGTTGTATTTTTGGATAAGTCTATATATCTCAGCTCTTGTTTTTTTAGCAATTTTTGATGCTTTTGATATATTCCAGTTTGTATATTTCAACAAATTTTCTATATAGTTTTTTTCAAATTCCATTTTGGCTTCTTTAAAAGGTTTTATGTTTATTTGATTTTCCTCAAAAGAAAATCCATCTATAACTTTACCTTTTGCTGTAATAATGGCCTTTTCTATTACATGTTTCAATTCTCTAATATTACCTGGCCAGTGATAATTTAGAAGCTGGTCTTTTGCTTTTTTTGATAAGACTTTCTCTTCTACAGCATATTTTATAGAAAAGACTTTTATAAAAAACATTGCAAGTGGGATTATATCTTCTTTTCTTTCTCTAAGTGGTGGTACATAAAAATGTACAGCATTTAACCTATAAAAAAGGTCTTCTCTAAATTTTCCTTCTTTTATTAGTTTTTTTAAGTCTTTGTTTGTGGCAGCTATAAATCTAACATCTACTTTTTTTGGTTTTACACTTCCTAAAGGCCGAATTTCTCCTTCCTCTAAAACTCTAAGAAGTTTTACTTGTAAATCTATAGGGAGCTCTCCTATTTCATCTAAAAACAAAGTTCCTCCATCAGCTTCTTCTATAAGACCTTTCTTTTTTCTATCTGCTCCTGTAAAGGCACCTTTCTCATATCCAAAAAGTTCACTTTCCAGTAAATCTCTTGGTATAGCTCCACAGTTTACAGGTATAAAAGGATTATTATTTCTTTTACTTTTTTGATGAATATATCGTGCAAGGATTTCTTTACCTGTTCCTGTTTCCCCAGTAATTAAAACAGTTATATCAAAAGGAGCTATTTTTCGAGCCTGTTCTAAAATATCTATCATTTTTTTACTTTTAGCTACTATATGAAGGTCTGATAGTTTCTTTAATTCCTCTATCTGAGCATTTAGATTTTTTAGATGATATATCTTATCTATTATGGTTTTTAATTCATCTATGTTTATGGGCTTTAAAATATAATGAAATGCTCCCTTTTTGATACTTTCTATAGCATCATGAATATCTCCATAAGCTGTTATTATTACTATAGGAGTATCTGTCAAATTTTTTATTTTATTTATTACTTCTATACCATTTACATTATCTAAATACTGGTCTAATAGTATAAGGTCAAAACTTTGATAAGTTAAAATATCTAAAGCTTCCTGATAATTACTTTTTGTAATAACTTTATGCCCAAGTTTTTTTAACATTACAGATATAAGCTTCAAAAACTCTATATCATCATCTACAACTAATATATTCATATCTATTTTTCCTTAATTAACTTAATTTTACTCTCACTTATCTCCAGTTTTACATGTATCATTTTTGATACATCATATAAAAATTTAACAAAAAGTCTATCAATTTCATCTTTCTGATTAAATTTCCCTTCTAAAAGAAAATTATTTCCTTCAACTTTTGCTGTAATAAATCCTTCTTTATTTAAAGCATTTATAGTTTCTACAAAAATTTTTATAAAATATTTATCAAAGTTTACATAAAAAGATTCTTTAACATTGAAAAAATATGCAATATTTACCTTTTCCTTTTTTAAAGGAGTATCCTTAAACAAGTAAAACATAAAAATTTTATAGATAAGTTCAAGTCTTTGAGATGAGTTTTCTAAAATTTCTAAAATCTGGTTATAATCTTCATCAAGATTATAATCCTTTAATAGGTCTATAGAAGTATATACTCGCGAAAAAATGCTTTTAATATCGTGCTTAAGCTTTTTTATATTAGACTTCATAACATAAATTATAAAGCTTTTTTTACTTTCAATTGAAAAATAATATTTTATTCATTAACTTTTTAAATTAGAAGGGGTCTTAAAAAATCTAAGGAGGAAAACATGAAAACTATAACCAAAGTTCTTAGTTTTATGTTCCTTGCATTTTTTATCAGTTATATTACAGGCTGTAGTGGAGGCGGTGGTTCTTCTACTGAAACTATTAATTTTACAGCCAACGTAGAAAATGGAAATGAAG
>JALSSG010000006.1 GCA_026984355.1 Hydrogenothermaceae bacterium | reverse complement strand
TAAGCAGTAATAAAATTCCTGTTTATTTTTATAACCATTACGGATATTACATAGGAAGCTATTATCCAAGAGAGTATCTAAACTCTGGAATGATAATTTTAAAACAGGCACAGTTTTATTTAAAAAAGGAAAAAAGACTGTTTTTAGCGAAAAGCTTTATTTATGGAGCTGTGGCAAACATTCTTAAAAACCTAAATTATTACAAAAAATCTAAAGAAAAATACATAAAACCTTACATTCAGGAAATTGAAGAAAAATCAAAAGAAATTGATAAAAAGGAAGATATTCCATCTTTAATGGCATTAGAAGGAGATATTAGAAAAAAGTATTACGAAGCTTTTAATGTAATTTTAAACATTGGAGATTTCTTTTTTGATAAAAGAACCAAAAGACCTCCAGAAAATCCTCTAAATGCTCTTATCAGTTTTGGAAACTCTTTGATTTATACGACTATCCTTTCCCAGATTTACAGAACACATTTAGACCCACGGATTGGATATCTGCACGAAACAAATCAGAGAAGCTTTAGTTTAAACCTTGATTTAGCAGAGATTTTTAAACCTGTTATTGTAGATAGGGTTATTTTTTCTTTAATAAACAAAAATCAAATCCAGTTAAAACATTTTGAGGAAGATATTGATTTCGCTTATCTAAACGAGAAAGGAAAGCAGATTTTCATTAGAGCTTTTGAAGAAAAACTAAACACAACCATAAAATACAAAAATTTAGGTAAAGTCTCTTACAGGAAGCTTATACGGCTTGAGTGTTATAAACTTTATAAGCATTTTTTTGGAGAGCAGATTTACCAACCATTTGTAGCTAACTGGTGAGGATATGTTTGTTATTTTAGTTTATGATGCAAACGAAAAAAGAGTTCAGAAATTCCATAAAACCTGTAAAAAGTATCTAACATGGGTTCAAAATAGCGTTTTTGAAGGAGAGATTTCACAGGCAACATTAAGAATTCTGAAAGATGAGCTAAAAGATATAATGGATGAAAATGAAGACAGCGTTTTGATATACAAGTTCAGAACAAAGAAATATTATGACAGGGAAACCATAGGAGTATCAAAACCTTCCCATGAAGATGTTTTCTTTTGATACAACACTTGAAATTTGTAATTTTAGAATGGAAAATTAATAATCAAAAATTTTCAGTGAGATAATATGTCAGAATTTAGATATAACAGATTAAAAAACACATGGACTGTAATAGCAGAGGAAAGAGCAAAAAGGCCTCATGATTATGCTACTCATGTTCATGAAGAAGAAATAGGTGATGTTAAAAGATGTCCTTTTGAGTATGGAAATGAATTTATGACACCACCTGAGGTATTTGCCATAAGGGATGAAGATTCTAAACCTGATTCTCCCGGTTGGAAAGTTAGAGTTATACCAAATAAGTATCCTGCGGTAAGTCCAGATACAAAACTTGAATTTAATTTTGATTGTATCTTTGACAGCATTTCTGGTTTTGGATATCACGAAGTGATAATAGATACTCCTAACCATTTTAAACATATTCAAAATTTTGAAGAAGAAGACTATAAGTATCTATTTACAGCATTTAAAGAAAGGATGAAAGCTCTTTATAAAGATGAAAAAGTAAAATATGTTCAGATTTTTAAAAATCATGGTAAGGAAGCTGGGAAAAGTTTAGTTCATTCTCATTCTCAATTGATTGCTATCCCAATGATACCTAAATCTGTAGATACACAGATAAACCAGTGCAGAAATTATTTTATAGAAAAAGAAAGGTGTCTGATATGCGATGAAATAAAATTCGAAAAGATAGTTAATAAAAGAATTGTCTATGAAAACCAAGATTTTTTAGTTTACTGTCCTTATGCTTCTCTTTATCCTTTTGAGGTTAGGATTGTTCCAAAGTTCCATTCTCATTCATTTCTTGAACTGGGAACTTTCAGTAGCTTAATAGATGCAGTAAAAATAGCTGTAAAAAGGCTTCATAAAAGCCTGATAAACCCACCTTTTAATATGATTTTGTATACTTCTCCTCCAAAAAGAGACAAGTATAAAATTCCGAATTATTTTTATAATATTGAACTTTTTAATCACTGGTATATTGAGATTTTACCAAGGATAGCAATTCATGCTGGTTTTGAACTTTGAACAGAGTATTATATAAATCCAACTCCACCGGAGTTGGCTGCTGAGTACTTAAAAGAGGTTATTCTATGAAAATTGTGTATGTTATCAGCGAAGCTTATCCTTTTGTAAAGACTGGTGGTCTGGCAGATGTAGGAGGTAGCTTTCCTAAGTTTGTAGCTAAGGAAGGACTGAAAGTGATTGTATGTCTTCCTTTATACAAAACAATAGATATAAAAAAATATAATATTCAGAAAACTGATATCGAATTTTATGTAGAGTTAAACCAGAAAAAATATAAATTTCAGGTATATAAATATAAAGACAATGTAAAATACTATTTTTTTAAAAATGACGAACTCTTTGGCAGAGAAGGTATTTATGGAGATGAAAATGGTTATTATAAAGATAATTATCTAAGATTTGGTGCTTTTTCTTGTGCAATAATTGAATTTCTAAAGAAAACAGGCTTTATTCCTGATATTATTCATCTAAACAATTGGGAAACTTCTTTGATATCTCCAATAATAAAGACAAGGTTTAAAAATATTTTTATTAATACAAAGATTGTGTTAACTATTCATAATCTTCTATATCAGGGTATTTTCCCCAAAGAAAGTGGGTACGAGCTTGGTTTTGATAAAAATCTTTTAACAGAAGACTTTTTGCTTCACAAAGGAAAATTTAATTTTATAAAAGGAGGAATAATTTTTAGTGATGCTATAACTACAGTAAGTCCTACTTATATGAAGGAGATTTGTACTCCTGAATATGGAGCAGGATTAGACCAGATAATAAAGCAAAACTGTCATAAACTATATGGAATATTAAATGGAATAGATTATTCAATCTGGAATCCAGAAAAAGACCCTTTCATATATGAAAATTATTCATACAGTCAAATTTTGAAAAAAGAAGATAATAAAAAAAGATTGTTAGAAGATATTGGTTTATCTAATTATACAAAACCATTGATAACCTTTGTAGGTAAGTTTAAACAGGAACATGGCATAGATTTATTGTTAGACAGTATTAAGCACATGTCTAAATTTGATGCAAACTTTTTGATTTTTGGTATTGGAGAAAAGAAGTATAACAATTTATTTTCTAATATAGGAAAAAAATATAAAAATGTTTATGTGAAGATTGGTTTTAACGAGGAGTTTAGTAGAAAAGTTTACGCAGGAGGAGATTTTTTACTTAGACCTTCTATAGTAGAGCCGTGTGGCATATCACAGATGATAGGCATGCGATACGCAAATATTATAATTGCAAGAAAAACTGGAGGTTTGGCAGATACAGTAAAAGATTTATCTGAAAGTAATGGCTATGGGATACTATTTAAAAGTCCACAGATAAAAGAGTTTTTATTTGCTGTAGAAAGGGCTTTAAATCTTTATAAAAATAAGGAAAAGTTTCAAAAATTAAGAAAGTATGTATCTACTCTTAATTTTTCTTGGGAAGAACCTGTTGCAAAATATATAAGATTATATGAATCTTTAAAGTTTGGTTAAGTATGGAAAATATACATGTAGCTACTATTATTCAACATTTTCTTCACTTTGAGATAGGATTACTCACTATACTAAATCCAATAGCAGCAGCTGTTATAATGGTAAGTCTACTAAACCAACCAACTGATAAACAAGAGATAGAAATGGTTTCAAAAAAAACTTCTACCACTGTACTTATAGCTTCTTTTGTTGTAGTTCTGTTTGGTGATATGGCTTTAAAATTATTTGGCATAAATGTGTATTCTATTAAGGTAATAGGTGGTATTATACTTTTATTAATTTCTATAAAAATGATACAGGGACAGTTTATAGAAACCACAAGGCATTCAAAAGCAGAACAAAAGGAAGCAATTGAAAAAGAAGATATATCAATTATACCCCTTGCTATACCTATATTAGTTGGGCCTGGAACAATGGCTACTCTTTTAGTATTTAGGATAAAAGCTCAAAATATTGTTGAGCTTATTACACTTATTGTTGCAGTGGTAATAGCTACAATTATAGTTTATTTCACTTTAAAAAATGCTGTTTATCTTACTAAAATTTTAAAAATTACAGGACTTAAAATCATAACCAGAATTATGGGACTTGTAGTAGGTGCAATAGCTTCACAGTTTATAATCTCTGGTATTAAATCACTATGGAATATGTATTAATCTGTAGTCCAGGAGTTTTTGTCTACTGGTTTCATAAACCACATCTGGTATAAAGAAATAACAATCATTATCCCAGAAGCTATAAAATATCCAAAACCTCCTACTATGACAAACCATGCAAACCACGGCTGAAACTTAGTAAGCCACCATGCGAGTATATCTATAAACTGAAATATAAAAGGTATAGCAATAAGTATTGATTTTAAAATTTTATTTATTCCTACAGAAAAAGAAAAGATAAATCCGATAAACATAAATATAAAAGACATTCCAAAAAGATGAACATGAGATAGTTTAGTAAGTCTTAATATGGATATTCCTGTGTCAACTTTTGCTACTTCTTTTAAAATTTCCTTTTTTGTTAAGTCAAGCTCTGGCATCTGAGAATGACAGCTTGCACATCTTTTTTTTATAATAGGCATAACTTTTGTGTCAATTTCGTTATCAGGAGCTCCCTTTCTTACCCACTGTATAAGTATTTTTCTTTCTTCTTCAGTAGCATAAGGTTTCATAGAACCTTTTAAGGCAATTTCTAATTTGGAACCATCTCTTTTACCGTAGTAACTATAAACAATATCTTCTATAGAAACACCAAATTTTCCATCATACATACCATGGGAAAGTAAAATCAAAATACCAGCAACAACAAACCCAACAGATGTTATAAGTAAATAGAAAGTAAAAAGTACTTTTACAGGTAAAGATAGTCTTGTTAAGTTAAGCCAGTACATTCCATCTTTATACCGTTCCATGAAAGCATTAAACACCAAAGCTTATAAAAATGTCAATAACTGTCAGCTTTTTCTTAAAAAAATGTCAGATTTTAGATTTTTTTTCGTTTTTTATTTGTACAAAAAAAATTTTCAAGGAGGTTTAAAGATGAAAAAACTTTTAACTAAAGCTGTTTTAACAGCAGTATCTATATCTTTAGTATCATGTGGAAGTGGTGGAGGTGGTGGAAGTGAAGCATCTATCAAAATAAAATCTGTAGAAATAAAGGACGAATACGGAAATAAAATTGATGTTGTATATCCTGGTGATGTGTTTTATATAAAGTGGAATGTTGACTACAAAAGTCCAGCAGCAAGTGGATATAGAGTACAGCTTTATGCCCTTTCAGATAACAATGTTCCAGACTACAGAGTAGATGACAATATGTTCTATGAAAGTAATTGTGATATACCACTTACTGCCTGTCATAAAGGAACAAGATGTATATATGAAAAAATAGAAAACGGTAATCAAACAACTTATAGAATAGGATGCTCTCATTACGATACAATGAGTGACCAGTGGCCAGAACCTACAAGAAAGATAGAGATAGACCCTTATCAAGTGCAGTACATAGGAGTTAATGCTCATGTAATATATGTTGATGAGATGGCAAATCTAAAAGTAAAACAAGATAAAAAA
>JALSSG010000005.1 GCA_026984355.1 Hydrogenothermaceae bacterium | reverse complement strand
CATAGAAGTAGTAAATCCAGATGAATATATAGCAACGGTTGATGGAAATGTAAAAATTCAGATGGAACTTAGAATTGAAAAAGGAAAAGGATTTGTAACTGCTGAGGAAATGGAAAAACCAACTGAGATAGGTTGGATACCTGTTGATGCTAATTTTTCTCCTGTAAAAAAATGTACTTTTATAGTTGAACCTACTAGACTTGGAGAAAAAACTAATTTTGAAAAATTAATACTTGAGATACATACAGATGGAACATTAACTCCTGATGAGGCATTAACAAAAGCTGTTAATATTCTTGTAGACCATCTAAATCTTTTCTTAAATCCTGAAGTTATAAAAGTCCAAACTATAAAAAAAGCAGAAGAGGTACCAGTAGAATCTATTCTTGAAGAGGATAAGTTATCTCTACCTATAGATGAGTTAGAAATTTCCTCAAGAGCTACAAACTCTCTAAAGAAACTTGGTATAACAACCATTGGTGACCTTGTAAAAATGACAGAAAAGGATTTACAGGAAGCTAAGAGTATAGGTAAGAAAGCAATAAAAGAGATAAAGGAAGCTCTGGCAAATTTAGGTCTTGAGTTAGCAAAATCTCCTACTGAAAAATAAAAAGCGAGGTATAAAATAATGCGTCACAGAGTAAAAACGAAAAGTTTTCATAGACCAAAAGAACAAAGAGAAGCTTTATTTATTAATCTAGCTGTTTCTTTAATAGAGAATGGAAAAATAGAAACTACATTACCTAAGGCTAAAGTACTAAGACCATTTATAGAAAAACTTATAACTCTTGCAAAAGAAGATACAGTACATGCAAGAAGAGTCGTTCTTTCAAGATTGAGAAATAATAAGAAGGCTACTACAAAGCTTTTCAAGGAAATAGCTCCTTTATACAAAGAAAGGGCAGGTGGTTATACAAGGATATATAAATTACCAAAGAAGAGAATAGGAGATAGTGCAGAATTAGCAATTATAGAACTTGTTGATTATGAAAGTGAGTGATGTTTGTAATATCTAATTTTATAGAAGCGGTTGCCAGAATACTGGATGCCGCTCTTTTTATTTATATGTGGATAGTTATAATATCTGCTTTGCTCTCTTGGGTAAACCCTGACCCATACAATCCAATTGTTAAATTTCTTAGAAGTACTACAGAACCTGTATATAGGTTTATAAGAAGATATATTCCTACTGAATTTGGTGGTATAGATATAGCTCCATTGATTGTTATATTTGCTATTATGTTTATCAGGTACTTTGTTGTTAATACATTATATGAACTGGCATATAAGCTGTCTTAATGTTTTTTTTCAATTAATCTTAACCTTTCTAATTTTTTATTTTCTAAATCAACAATTAATCCTTGAAACAGTAAATCTCCAGTAGCTACTTCATATTTTTTTGGCATACCTGTAAGGAATTTTTCTATAGGTTCTTCTATCTTCATTCCTATTACAGAATGTAAAGGACCAGTTAAACCTACATCTGTTATATAGGCAGTTCCATTAGGCAAAAACATTTCATCAGACGTTTGAACATGAGAATGTGTACCAAAGACAATATCTGCTCTGCCGTCTACATAATATCCAAATGCAGTTTTTTCAGATGTGGTTTCAGCATGGAAATCAACCACGATATAGTCTACTTCTTTTTCTATATTTTTATATATACTGTCAAACTTCCTAAATGGGCAGTCTAAAGGAATTCCCATTAATGCTCTTCCCATAAGGTTTATTACGCCAATTTTTTTCCCATTTTTTTCATATATGTTATAACCTTTTCCTGGAACACCTTGTGGATAGTTTGCAGGTCTAAGTAATCTGTCTTCTTTGTCTATAAAATCTAAAACTTCTTTTTTGTCCCATATGTGATTTCCTGATGTTATAACATCTATGTTCATGTTTATAAGTTCTTTAAAAACCTTTTTTGTTATACCAAAACCACCAGCTGCATTTTCACCATTTGCTATAACGAAGTCTATATTTTTATTTGAAATAATATCAGAAAGAAAGTGCTTTAGAGCAGTTCTTCCTGTTCTACCTATAATATCTCCTATAAGTAGAAATTTCATTATTTACCTCCCATTTGCTTACAAAGTATAACTAGCTGATTAGACCTTGGTCTAGGTATAGTAGTTTAAAAGTGAAAAGCCCAGAATAGACTGGGCTTTGTTTTATTTAGCTACTTCTACAAATCTTGATTCTCTTATTGTTGTTACTTTTATTTGACCTGGAAAATCTACTTCTTTTTCTATTCTGTTTGCTATCTCTTTTGTAAGTAAATATGCTTCTTCATCTGATACTTTTTGAGCATTAACTATTATTCTAACTTCTCTACCAGCTTGGATAGCAAATGACTTTTCTACGTTTTCAAATGAATTTACTATAGCTTCTATTTTTTCCAATCTATTGATGTAAGATTGTAATGCTTCTCTTCTTGCACCCGGTCTAGCTGCTGATAATGCATCTGCAGCTGCTACTAAAACAGCCTCTGGATATCTGGCAGGTTCATCATTATGATGATATAGGATTGCATTAATAACTACATCAGGTTCTCCATATCTTTTAGCCAGTTCTGCTCCAACTTTAGAGTGTGCTCCTCCAACCTCATGAGATATTGATTTTCCAATATCGTGCATAAGTCCTCCTCTTCTTGCAGCTTTTTCATCAAGTCCAAGTTCTGCTGCCATCATTCCAGCTAAGTATGCTACTTCTTTTGTATGCAATAAAACATTTTGAGTGTATGAAGTTCTGTAGTACAGCTTACCTATGTAATAGTAAAGTTCAGGATGTACATCTGTAAATCCTAACTCTATACATGTTTCTTCTCCTATTTTTCTTACATGTTCATCCATTTCTTCTTTTACTTTTTCAACAACTTCTTCTATTCTCCCTGGATGAATTCTACCATCTGCTATAAGTCTTTCTAAGGATATTTTTGCTATTTCTCTTCTTAATGGGTCAAATGATGATATAGTTACTACATCTGGTGTATCGTCTATAATAAGGTCTACTCCTGTAGCATACTCAAATGCTCTTATGTTTCTTCCTTCTCTTCCTATTATTCTTCCTTTTATATCATTGCTTGGTAAATCAACAGTTGATACTGTATAAGATGTTGTTATCTCTGGAGCAAGTCTTTGTATAGCCGTAACAAGGTTCCACTTTGCTTTACTTTCTGCTTCTTTTTTTGCTTCTTCTTCTATATCCTTCATGAGTTTAGCAGCTTCTAATTTTGCTTCTTCTTCTACTTTTTTCATAAGTTCATTTTTTGCTTCTTCTTTAGTCATACTTGCTATTCTCTGTAGTTCTAACATATATTGTTCTTCAGCAGTTTTAAGCTTTTGTTCTTTTTCTAAAAGCTCTTTCTCTAAGGTTCTTATTTCTTCTTCTAACTGTTTTATCTCTTTTTCTTTTTTCTCTATTTCTTCCTCTCGGTGTTCTACTCTTGCTATTCTTTTTTCAAGCTGAGCTTCTTTTGTAAGAAGTACTTTTTCTAAATCTTGAAGCTCTTTCCTTTGTTCTTTAAATTCTTCTTCTATTTCTTTTCTTCTTTTTAGTATTTCTTTTTCAATTATTAGTTCCTGCTGTCGTTTGAGATTTTCTACTTCCTTTTCAATCTCTTTTGCCTTTTCTTTAGCTTGTATTTGGGCTTCTTTTATTATTTCTTGTGCTTTTTTTCTCGCTTCTTCTTCTATTCTTTCTTTTTCTTGTAATATTTTAAGGGCTTCTTTTTCTTTTTCTTCTACCTTTTTTCCATAAGTAGCTTTACATCCTACAAATCCTGCAGCACTTCCTACTGCTAATGCTGAAATTCCTATAATTACTTCTATCATGATTCTTCTCCTCCTTTTTCAGTTTTTGGTTTAATAATACGTGTAGGTGTAATTATCAGGTCAACAGGTATATCATGTTTGTCATAAGGTAGTTTGTCCATTATTTGAAAATCAAAAGCTACACCTACTTTGAACATCTTACTACCTGCTAAAAATCTGTCATAAAATCCTGAACCGTAGCCTAATCTATAACCATATAAATCAAATGCAATAGCTGGTATAATTGCTATATCTATTAGGTTTGGTGATACTTCTGTCCCTTCTGGTTCTTTTATGCCTGCAAACCCTCTTTTTAGTTGAGATACACTTGTTAGTTTTATTATTTTTAGCTGATTTTTGTAAACTTTAGGTAAAAATATAAATTTTTTGTTTTCTTTTAATAAATAATGGATTAAAAATCTAGTGTCTACTTCATTTTTATGAGGATAGTATAAAAGAACTGTTTTTGATTTTCTAAACTCTGGTAAAAGCAGAATTTTACGTGTTATCTGGATAGAATCTTCTGCTTTATATTTGTAATTTTTTCTTATAGTTAATAAACGTCTTCTAATTAAATCTTTCATCTGACCTCCCATATGACATGGAAGGCCACGCGGATAAAACTCCGCGAGAGCCGACGGGATGCTACGTGTGCCTGGGTTCAGCCAAAAAAGTGGGTGCTCGCACTGATACCTCTTTGAGCCTAATATAGGCTACCTGAGGTAATCAGGTGTTGAGCTCCCTTTTACCCAGTTATAGCCCAGAATAACATAACATCCCTATCGAGCCCCGCAGAGCGTATTCAGTTTTAGTAATAATAGCTAATTTATCAAATTTCATTATTTCCGCGTTTAACCTTCCAGTTTTAACTTCTTAATTTTAATCCTTTAAAATTTTTCTCTAAATGCTTAACTATTTTCTCAACTTCTTTATTTACTTCCTCGTCAGATAAGCTTTTATCTAAAGCTCTAAATTCTACTGCGAATGCCACACTTTTATGTTTGTCATCTATAAAATATACATCAAAAAGTTTAACACTATCTATAAGACTACTGCTTTCTTTTAAAGCTTTTATTAATTTATTCAGTTCTAAATTTTCATCAACAACAAAAGCAAGGTCTCTTTTAACACTTGGATATTTTGGTAATTCTTTAAATACAATAGGTTTTCTTCTAATGTAGATTGAGTATAGATAACCTTCTTTAAGTTTTTCTTCATTTAGTTTTCTAGGAACGTATCTTAACTTTAACTCGCATATATATGTATTTTCTGGAATTTCAAGTCTTTGGGCTTTTTCTGGATGTATTTTTCCTATGTAGCCTATTTTTTGATTTTCTATTATTATATCTCCTGACTGATATGGGTGTAGGTAAGGGATTTTTGTTTCTTTATATTCTATGTTTGATATACCTATATTGTGTAAATAGCTTTCTATTAAACCTTTTAGTTTTAGGATATCCCATTCTACATTAGTACTAAATTTTTTTTCTTTATCTGTATAACTATATCCTTCTATTAGATTACCAGATACTAGTATTCCTGCTCTTATTTCCTCGTGTTCTGGAAAAAAAGCAGATGAAATCTCAAATATTGATAAATCTTTATTCTGGTATTTTAAGTTCTCTTTTTGGGTTAAAAGGAGGCTTACTGCAAGGTTATCTCTCATTATACTTTGGCTTTTTAATAGATAGTTTATTATTTTTATTTTGGGGATATTTAGGTCTAAAGCTTTATATATTTCTTCTCCTACAAATGTATATGTTATAACTTCTGTTAGTCCGTTAGACTTAAAAAACTCTCTACTCCTGATTTCAAAACTAAATTCTTTACTTTGTTTGAACCCTTCAAGAGATACTTTAGGAAAGGAAGGTGCAAAGTTATCAAATCCTTTAAGTCTT
>JALSSG010000004.1 GCA_026984355.1 Hydrogenothermaceae bacterium | reverse complement strand
GTATTTAATCTTTAACTTTCCATCAAAGTAGCATCTTATCTCATTCCCTTTATTAACTACTCTTATTTTATGCCATTTTTTCGGGTCTGCGTAAAAATCTACTGATTTTAATAATCTTCTGTGGGCGTTTTTCACATAGTAAAGATTAAAGTTATCTTCTAAAGGGTTCCACCTTACTACATAGTAGTTATCTTTGTCTTTTGCTCTCCACAGAATTCCTCCTCCCTGGTCTTCTCTACCTTTTACAGCTTTAATCCATACAGATACATCTACATTCTTGTATTTTTGTTTTGTGTATATAAAAGTGTTAAATGTTGAGCCTCTGTTAGTTTTTGGGTCTGGTATTACAAATAAAGCTTTTCCTCCTGATGGTGCTGTTTTGTCACTTACAATTTTCCATACAGCAACTTTTCCTTTATCTCCAGTTTCAGCTGGGACAAAACCTTCTAAATCTTTGTGGCTGTTGAAATTGAAAACTTTTAAATCCTGTCCAAATGACAAAGAATACATAAAAATAACTATAAACAACAGGTAGATTTTATTCATATTTATCCCCTTTATTTTTATTTTTTTCATGAAGTTCCCATAAAAACATATATTTTATAAACCTTGAGTAAGAACAGTTTTTAGCTACTGCTAAACCTCTTACTCCGTCTAATATGCCCCCCTTTAGAAAATATATTTTAAAAAAAGCCCATGCTGGATTTAGAAATAGCTTATAAAGTTTAAATTTTTTTCCTTTTTTAAACTCTGCTTCTGCTGAAATTTTAGCGTATTTTATAGTCTTGCTAAAGTGCTCTTCTAGGTTTTTAAAAGAATAATGGTATAGTAATCCCTCTAATCTACCTACTTTACCTTTACACTTTATAGTCTCATGTATATCACCAGAAAAAAAAGCTTTCCCTTTTTTAAAAAGTCTTAGCCTCCATTCTGGAAACCATACATGTTCTAAAAATTTCCCTAAATAAAAAGTTTTTCTATTTATTTCATAACAATCAAACTTAGGATTTTTTAATTCTTTAATAATAGATTCTTTTAGCTCTGGAGATACGACTTCATCAGCATCTATAGATAATATCCACGGTTGAGTACATTTTTCTAAAGCAGAATTTTTCTGTTTTCCAAAACCTTTCCATTCCTCTTTATAAACCTTTGCACCATAAGCTTTTGCAATTTCTACCGTTTTGTCTGTAGAATGAGAATCTACTATTATTATTTCTGAAGCTATATCTTTGACACTCTCTAAAGTTTTTGGTAAATCTTCTTCTTCATTGTAAGTTATAATCGCTACAGATAAAGGTAGTTTCTCTGACAATTGCCCCACCTTCTTATTTTACTAACAGTATATTATATATCTAAAATACCTTGATTTTTTACACTTACCTACTACAAATATTAGTACGAAAAGGAAGGTAACAGAAAAGTAACCATAAAAATCTATACTGATAAAAAATATTATGGAGGTTTAAGATGAGAAAGTTAACAGGAAGTATATTTTTGACTTTTTCTATATTGCTGATAAATAGCTGTGATAATGCTACAAATGATAACACAAATTCTGCAGATAATAATCAAAATACTTATTCTACAGAACTTGTAAAATTTAGTACAAAACATTTTGCTGGTTCTGGGAATTGTGCTGAATGCCATTCTTCCTTGAGAGACGAGGCAGGAAATGATGTATCTATAGACAAAGATTGGCGGTCTACTATGATGGCAAATGCTTCAAAAGACCCTTTCTGGCAGGCAAAAGTACATACAGAAATAATTAGAAATCCTGACTATAAGGAAATCATAGAAGAAAAATGTGCTACCTGCCATATGCCTATGGCGAAAAAGCAGGCTGAATTTGATGGAAAAGATATAAAAATATTTGATGATGGTTTCTTAAACCCAGATAACAAATATCATAAATTAGCTATGGACGGAGTTTCCTGTACATTATGTCATCAAATACAAGACGATGGAAAACTAGGTACAAAAGAAAGTTTTTCCGGAAACTTTACTATAGATAAAGATACTGAAAAACCAGATAGAGAAATATACGGACCTTTTACAAATCCTTTAACAATGCCTATGAGAACGAGAGTAGGATTTACTCCTACTTATTCTCCTCATGTAAATGAATCAAAATTATGTGCTACATGCCATACACTATACACACCAACCATAGGAGAAGATGGAAATATAATCGGAGAAATTCCAGAACAAACACCTTATTTAGAATGGGAATACAGCAAATTTGGTGATGGGGGAGATGATGATATTTCATGTCAGGGTTGCCATATGCCTCAAGCAGTCGGGAAAGTAAAAATATCTAATAGACCAGGAATGTTACAGGGAAGAGAGCCTTTTTATAAACATTATTTTGTCGGTGGTAATGTATTTATGTTAAAAATATTAAAAAGAAATATAGAAGAGTTAAAACTAACAGCAGAAAAAGAACACTTTGATAGAACAATACAAAGAACAATTGATATGCTAAAAAGTTCTGCTGAGCTACAAATAGGCAATATAACAAAAAATGGAAATATATTAGAAGTACCTATAACTGTAATTAACAAATCAGGTCATAAACTACCTACAGGATACCCTTCAAGAAGAGTCTGGATACATTTTGTAGTTAAAGATAAAAACAATAACATCATATTTGAATCTGGGAAGTCATCTGATGATGGAAAAATATATGGAAACAATTCTGACTATACAAACAGTTATGAACCTCATTATCAGGTAATAGATAGTGAAGATAAAGTACAGATTTATGAATCTGTAATGGCTGACACATCAGGAAATGTAACTTATACACTACTAAAAGGTGCATACTACATAAAAGATAACAGACTTTTACCTGAAGGATTTAATAAACAAAATGCTCCAGAAGATATAGAAGTAAAAGGAAATGCAAAAACAGACTCAGACTTTATAGATGGACAGGACACAGTTTTATATAAAGTAGATACTACTGGCTTTGAGGGACCTTTTATTATAGAAGCAAAACTAAAATATCAATCTATAGCTTATAGTTTTTATAAAGATTTGCTAAACGATGAAAGTAATAGTAAATATGTACAAATATTTAAACTTTTCTATGAAGAAGAAAACAACGAAGGATACACTATAACAGAAGTTTCTAAAACCTATTAATATGTTAGGGGCTTAAAAGCCCCTTTTATAAATTCTGGCTTATAATTTCCTGAGCTTTTTTAACGCCCTGTCCTATATCCACTTTAAAACCTATTTTAAAAAGTGCAAGCTCCACACCGCTAATTACCTGAATTATATCCATAACATCAAAATATCCCATATGGGCTATTCTAAAGATTTTTCCTTTTAGATGGTCCTGACCTCCTGCAACCCTAAAACCAAGTTTTAACAACACTTTTCTAAATTCATCAGCATCTATTCCTGCTGGTGCATAAGCTCCTGTTGCTGAGTTAGAAGGACTTTCTGATAAAAGTTTTAAACCAATTTCTTTTAAAGCTTCCCTTGTAGCCTGTGCCATAACTTCATGTCTTTTTGCTAACTGTGGTAAGCCTTCATCAAGGATAAGTTTCAGGCTCTCATTTAAAGCAATAATCAAATTGATAGCTGGTGTATAAGCTGTTTGACCTTTTTCTTGCTTTTTTGTTTCAGCAAGAACAGAAAAATAATACTTACCTATATCTGAATTACTTAATCTCTCCTTTGCTTTATCACTGTACCAGAGTATAGAAAGTCCAGGAGGAAGCATTAGAGCCTTTTGTGAACCTGTTACTAAAACATCTATACCTATCTCCTCAGGATAGACCTCATAAACTCCTACAGAGGTTATTCCATCTACAACAAGTAAACAATCATCTAATTTTTTTGAAATTTCAGCAAGATAGTTAATATCATGCAAAGTAGTAGTTGAAGTTTCTGAATGTTGAACAAGAATTCCCTTTATATCTGGAAATTCTCCTATTATTTCCAAAATTTTTTCTTTATCGTATGTTTTTCCCCACTCTATTTCATAATCTATAACCTTTAATTCATAGGTTTTTGCTAAATCTCTCCATCTTTGGCCAAACTTACCAGCATTTATTACTAAAACTCTATCTCCTTTCCTAAAGAAGTTTGTTATCGAAGCTTCCATAGCTCCTGTTCCAGAAGAAGCAAATAGTATAGGTGCATTTTCTGTTTTAAGAAGCTTCTTTAATTTTTCTCTAACTTCTAAAAAAGTCTGGGTAAATTCTGGCGTTCTATGGTGTATAATCTGTTGACCTAAAGCTTTAATTACTTCTGGTGGAAGAGGAACAGGACCAGGAGTAAAAAGCCTTTCCTTAATACGCAATTTTTGCCTAAAAACCAAAGTGTTAGTTTCACACTTTGGGCTGGGGTATTTTTCCTCCGCCTTATTTAGATGTAGGCAATCCCCAGCTGGCGGTATTTTGCCTACACCATAACCAAATTAGCTAGTTCAAGCTTTATTTTAAGTTATTATTATACTATAATTAAAAATGTAAATATTCTAAACAATAAGATTGGTATAAACGTATAGATATTCTTTTTTTTCTTCTAGAAAAAATGAGTGAAATATACAATTATTTGTACGAATGGTTAACTGGAATACCAGGATTGTTAGCACCAATAATTGCTATAACAATAGGTGTTGTTATGTCGTATATAACAGGTAATTTTATATGGTATTTTATATTTATTTTTATTGGAGTTATATTACTTTTACTTCCTACAATCTTATCTTTTTAAGTTTATTCAATATCAGATTTAAACAATCTTTGAGGCTTTACTCTTATTCCTAATCCCGTTCATAGTAGTCAGGTATCCTCATATTTGGTACTTCTATTTTTGAAAAATTCCTTACACCAAGATGATATCTTCTTGAGTATATTCTGCTTAAATCCCCTGATAATAAATGTGCCTCATCTTTTGGAGGATAATACAAAAATACATATTTTATAAGTTCCCTCATATCTTCCTCTAAAAATATAGATGGATAGTCTAATATTATTTTATCAAGTTCTTTTAACGTTGAATCAAATATATAGACTCTCCTTGCAAAATTTTTCATTCTTCCAATAGAATATGCAAACTCTGGGTTTATTTTAAATAACATAATATCCTTAAAATGAGCCCAGTTGTGTATAAACATATATAAATTTAAACTAAAAATAAATAATAAAAAACTTGCCAGAAAAATTTTTCCAGAAACACTAGAAGCACTAAAGCCTTGCCAGTAACTATAAAAAAACGTCCCTTTTAAAGGTTCTATTAAACTTTGAGCACCTTCAAAACCTAAACTCTCTACACCTACTACTGCTATCCCTATAAAAATATATATCGTCATAAAAAATCCAAGAACCATCTTTACAAAAATAGATAAAAACCTGGATGGTGAATCTTCCTCTATAAATTTTAGAGAAAAAAAGAAACTGTCAAGATTCATATCTGCTAATGCTCTTACGTGTGAGTCTAATATTTTCCTGTGGTCTTTAGGTACGTTTTTTATAATTTCCATCAAATTCCTCAAACAAAAAGCAAATAAAAGATGTGCCTTTTCTATATAGTAAGAACCTAAAGATTCTGCATGTTTTAAAATCATTAATAAAAGTACAAAATTAAATAAAGAATATGATTTACCATTTGTACCTTCTATCTTGTAATCTCTACCTCCTAAAATAAGATAAGCCGCAAATAATGGCTCCTTTACAAGAAGATTATACTTTTTTGA
>JALSSG010000003.1 GCA_026984355.1 Hydrogenothermaceae bacterium | reverse complement strand
AAGATGTAAGGATAAAAAAGGTTGCATACGCAAACGCAGGCCAGTTAGCTTCTACTCTCTTTTTTATGGATATATAAAAGAATATCAAAAAAACAAAAACAGCAGGAAACCACAAATAAAATATATCTTTATTTTTTATATCTTTTATTCCTTTATAAACAGCATAAACAAAAAAAGGAAATAAAAAAATTGAATTTAATATAATCTGTCCTGCAACATATTCTGTTATATAAGATAACGATTTTTCTAAAGATATATGCTTTATATGTGCACCTTCTAAGTGAGCTACGTGTTTAAATGTTACAAAATCATGTTGATAGTTCCATATTAAAACAGGTAAAGTAAATAAACAAGCTACTGCAAGACTTATGTAAAACCATTTATTAAGAAATATTTTTCTTTCAAAAATCAAAAGATATATAACAGCAATAGGAAAAAAGAATACCATTGAGTATTTAGATAAAAAACCAAGTCCTCCAGATATACCTGTTAGTATCCAGTATGATTTTTTGTTTTCTGTTATGGATTTGAAAAATAAAAATGAAGTTAGTATCCAAAATAAAAGTAAAGGTGTATCTGTTAAAAAGATTATAGATGCTATATCAAAAGAGGGAACTGCCAAAATGAAAAGAGAACTAAAGAATGAAATCTTTTTATCTTTAAACATATAAAGTGTAAAGATATAAATAATAATTCCAACAAAAAAACCAATTAAAATGGCATTTATTCTAACACCTATCTCTGTGTTTCCTAAGAAAAAAGTAGAAACAGCATTTAAATATGCTATTAAAGGGGGTTTTGAGTAATAAGACCAATCAAGATTTTTTGACCATAACCAGTATTGAGCTTCTTCTGTAGATAAGTCTAAATGATTAGACAATACATATAAAACTCTTATTATGGTTATAGATAGATGAAGAATTAAGACAGATTTTAAGCTAAACCACATTTAAACCTCTATATTGTATTGTTTTACTTTTCTATATAGAGAAGAAAGGTCTACTTTCAGTATTTTTGCAGCTTCCTTTAGATTTTTATTTGTTTGTTTTAAAACTTTTTCTATGAGTTTTTTTTCTGCTTCTTCTCTAAATTCTTTTAATGGAATAATCTTTATAGGAATACAATCTTTGTGTAAATCTTCTATATTAGCTGTTTCTGTAGTAATCATATTTTTAGGAAGATGTTCAGGCTTTATTATGCTTCCACTATAGAATATTGTTAACCTTTCCATTAAATTTTTTAGTTCTCTAACATTTCCAGGCCATGGATACTTCAAAAGTATCTGTTTAACTTCTTCTGACAGTATTGGTGGTTTAACTTTATTTTCAATTGCTGAAACATTTAAAAAATGCTCAGCTAATAAGATAATGTCTTCTCCTCTTTCCCTAAGAGGAGGTACTACTATTGGAACAACTGCCAATCTATAAGCAAGGTCAGCTCTAAACCTTCCTTCAGCAACTTCTCTGTCTAAATCCTTGTTTGTAGCAGATATAACTCTAATATCTACTTTTATTTTTTTATTACTTCCAAGTCTTGTAAATTCTTTTTCTTCTAATACTCTAAGAAGTTTTGCCTGTGCAGATGGACTAAGTTCAGTAACTTCATCTAAAAATAATGTTCCTCCATCTGCTATTTCAAATTTACCTGGTTTACTTGTTATTGCTCCAGTAAATGCACCTTTTTCATATCCAAAAAATTCTGCTTCAAAAAGGTCGTCTGGAATGGCAGCACAGTTTACATCAACAAAAGGTTTATCTTTTCTTTCACTTTTAAAATGGATAGATTTTGCTACAAGCTCTTTTCCTGTTCCATTTTCTCCTTGTATAAAAACCCATGCATTTGTCTTTGCAACTTTTTCTATCTGTTTTTTCAGTTCTTTTATTTTTGGGCTATTACCTATTATTTCTATATCTTTTGTTTCTTTTTCTTTTAAATAAAGATACTCTTGTTGTAATTTTATTTCTCTATATGCTTTTTCTATAGAAGCAAGGATTGTATCAACAGATAAAGGTTTTTCTAAGAAATCAAAAGCTCCAAGTTTTAGAGCTTTTACAGCTATAGGAATATTTGCATGTCCAGAAATCATTATTATCTTTGTTAGTTCGTTGCTTTTTAATATAAAAGGGATAAGTTCTGTACCATCACCATCAGGAAGCCATACATCTAAAAAAACAATATCAAAATCTTTTATTTTTATTTTCTCTTTAGCAGAGGATATACTATCAGCTGTTTCTACTAAAAACCCTTCATCTTCAAGTATCTCTGATAGCGAATTTCTTATATTTTCTTCATCATCAATTACAAGTATTGATAACTGTTTCATTTTTTTCCCTTATTGTCTTTCTAAATACTCTTTTTGATATACTACACATTATTTCATATGGAATTGTGTTTGCAATTTTAGAAACCTTATCAAAGGTTATCTGTTCTCCTAATATTATTACTTCGTCGCCTATATTTATATTACTTATATCTGAAATATCAACTATTGTCATGTCCATAGTTATGTTTCCAACTATTTTTGCTTTTTTTCCTTTTATAAGGAAGTATCCTTTGTTTGATAAACTTCTTGGAAGTCCATCAGCATATCCAAACGATACTACGGCAACTTTCATATCTCTATCTGCTGTAAAGCTTCCTGTGTAAGATATTTTACTTCCTTTTTTTATTTCTTTTATAGATATCACTTTTGCTTTAACAGTCATTACCTGTTTTAATTCTACTGGAAAATTTTCAAAAGGTTTTGTTCCATATAAACCTATCCCTATTCTTATACTATTGCAAAAATCACATTTATATATAGTTCCAGCGGTATTCTGTATATGTATATATTTAAACTTTGTTTTCAGCATCATTTTTAGTTTTTCTTTTATAAGAAAAAATTCTTTAATCTGTTCTCTGGTATAGTTTTGGTCTAAATCTGCTGAAGGAAAATGAGACATTATGCCTTCTACATCTATATTAGAAAGATATTTTACAATTTCAGGTATATCTTTTTTATAAAAACCAAGTCTGTTCATACCTGTATCAAATTTTATATGGATTTTTTTGGTTCTTAGTTTTTTTATAAGTTTTAAATGGTAAAAGTCAGATATGACAGGAATTAGATTGTATTCATTAAATATATCTATCTCTTCTTCTAACATACCACCAAGTACTAATACAGGTTTTTTTATACCTGCTTCCTTTAGTTCTTTTCCTTCTTCTGCAGTGGCAACACATAAATATCTAACCTGTTTAAAGTTTTCAAGGAATTTTGCTATTTTAACAGCGCCATGCCCGTAAGCATCAGCTTTTACAACTGCAAATATATGTTTTTTGGAAAATTCGTATATATTTTTTAGATTTTTTTCTAAATTTGATAGGTTTATCTCAGCCCAGCTTCTATAGACCAATAAGAACCTCTTTTTTATTAAAAACTTTAACTAATATAATATATAATTTCTTTGTCATAATCTAAAATTTTTAGGAGGACTAAATGTACAAAGTTTTAATCACAGACCATCTATCAAGTGTAGGTATAGATATATTAAATCAGGAAGAGGATATAGATGTAGATTATCAACCAGAGATTATTTGGGAAGAACTTTTAGAGATTATAGAAGATTATGATGCTATTATCACAAGAAGCAGAACTCCAGTAAATAAAGAACTTTTAGAAAGAGCAAAAAGATTAAAGGTTGTAGGAAGAGCAGGTGTTGGTGTAGATAATGTTGATTTAGAAGAATGCTCAAAAAGAGGAATTCTTGTTGTAAATACTCCAGGTGCAAATACAGTTGGAGCAGCAGAGCTAACAATAGCCCATATGTATACGATTTTGAGAAAACTTCATCTTGCACATCTTTCTATGCTTGAAGGTGAATGGAATAGGAAAAAGTTTATGGGTGAGGAGCTTGATGGAAAGGTTGTTGGTATTGTAGGTCTTGGAAATGTAGGTTCACAGGTCGCAATAAGATGTAAAGCTTCAGGAGCTACAGTTATAGCTTATGACCCTTATATTCCAAGAGAAAAAGGTGATAGGTTAGGTGTTGAGCTTGTTGATACTTTAGATGAGCTTATTAAACGTTCAGATATTATAACCCTTCACTGTCCTTTGACAGAAGAAACCAGAGGAATGTTTGGAAAAAGAGAGTTTGAGCTTATGAAAGATGGAGTTTATTTTGTTAATTGTGCAAGAGGCGGCATAGTAGATGAAGATGCAATGTACGAATATATGAAAAAAGGTAAATTTGCAGGAATTGCTCTTGATGTTTTTTCTAAAGAGCCTCCAGATGATAGAATAAGAAGGATTTTTGAGTTTGATAACATAAGTCTTTCTCCTCATATAGGAGCAAATACATATGAATCTCAAGATAAGGTAGCAATAAAGATAGCTAATCAGGTTATAGCTGCATTAAAAGGAAGATTTGTAGAATCTGCTGTTAATGCACCTTTTGCTATAACAGAAGAGTTAAAAAATATAAAATCTTATCTTGAGCTTGCTGAAAAAATAGGAGATTTTATCACTCAGTATGGTGGTGGACATTTTGATGAGATTATTATTGAAGTTAGAGGTGATATTTCAAATCATATAAAACCTATAGAAGCATATGTTCTAAAAGGTTATCTGTCCAAAATACTAGATAGGCCTGTAAATATTATAAATGCACCATATCTTGCAAAGGAAAGAGGAATAAAAGTTATAGAGCAAACACAGGAAGAAGGAAAAATTTTCAAAGAGTTCATTAAAATAACTGCAAAAAGTTCTGAAAGTAGCTTAACAGTAGGTGGAACTGTTTTCTATGGTAAATTACCAAGAATTATGCTTATTGACGAGTACTGGATAGATATAGAACCTGAGGGTGTTATATTAATGTTTGAAAATAAAGATGTTCCTGGGGTTATAGGTAAGCTTGGAACTATACTTGCAAGACATAATATAAATATTGCAGGTTTTAGACTTGGAAGGCTTGAAAAAGGAAAGGTGGCATTAGGAGCACTACAGCTTGATAATAGATTGAATGATGTTGTTTTGGAAGAAATTCTTGAAATTCCAGAAATATTAAAAGCAAAAGAAATAATACTTTAAATATCTATATCAAATGTTGCTATTACCGGTGCATGGTCAGAAGGTGTAGGTTTTCTCCTGCGCCTTGGCCATAAATCTATCTCCACATCTATAAGTTTTTCAAGAAGAGGCTTTGTTATTAGAATATAATCAATTCTCATTCCTTCATTTTTCCATATAGCTCCTCCAATATAATCCCACCATGTAAATTCTTGTTTGTCAGGATACTTTTCTCTAAAAGCATCGTAAAAGCCCCATTCTAAAATTTTGTTAAATAATTCTCTTTCTTCTGGCATAGTACCTATAGAATCTCGTAATAAAGATGGGTCATATACATCTATATCTTCTCTTGCAACATTAAAATCTCCGCAAAGGATTATTGGTTCATCAGGAGAAAAATTTTTATCAATCCAGTTGTAAAACATTCTGTACCAGTCTAACTTGTAATAATATTTATCTTCTCCTCTCAAATCTCCATGAGGAACATACACATTTATTATTGTTATATCTTTTAGTTTTCCACATATCATTCTTTTTTGTTGGTCAAAAAAATCGTTATCAAATTCTTTTTTTATGTTCGTTAGTTCTTTCTTAGAGCAAATTGCAACACCATTATATCTTTTTTGAGCGTTTATATAACAGTGGTACCCAATATTTTTAAAATCTTCAAATGGAAAATTCTTCTCTTCTACCTTTAGCTCTTGCATACAAAGAACATCTATATCGTAATTTCTTTTATCTAACCACTGCAAAATAAGCTCTTTTCTTGCCCTTATTGA
>JALSSG010000002.1 GCA_026984355.1 Hydrogenothermaceae bacterium | reverse complement strand
TATAAAATGGGCTTTCTATTAAAAGTCTTTGTAAAATTTTTTAAATTGCATACTCTTATAATAATTTATGTTCCCCTGAGCCTACCACTGAAGGCATTCCACTTTGTGGGTGCCTTCCTTTTTGTTAAAATTTGTAAACTTACATAAAAGTAGGAGGCTTTTTATGATTTCTTTAAAGGAAAAAGCAAAAAAGATTAAATGGTTTTTGATGGATGTAGATGGTGTACTTACAGATGGTAAGGTTATATACGATAGTGAGGGAAGAGAAATAAAGCATTTTTGTATAAAAGATGGTCTTGGTATAAGAATGCTTTCGAGAGCTGGAATAAAAACAGGAATAATAACTGGAAGAACTTCACCTATGGTTTTAAAAAGAGCCTTAGAACTTGAAATTACAGAAGTTTTTCAGGATGCAAAGATTAAACTTCCTGTGTATGAACAGATTAAAAAAAAGTACAACCTTAAAGATGAGGAAATACTTTATATAGGAGATGATTATGTTGACTTACCAATACTTAGAAGAGTTGGATTTCCTGTCTGTGTTCCTTCTGCACCAGTAGCTGTAAAAGAAGCCTGTGTTTATATAACTCAGCTGGAAGGTGGCAACGGAGCTGTAAGGGAAACTATAGAGCTTTTACTAGAACTGCAGGGAAAATTGGAAGAATTGTTAAAAAGGTATTATCAGTAATGGAAAAAGATAGAGAAAAATGGAATGAAAAATATCTAAAGATAGACGGTTCTACTTTAGAACCTTCAGATATTGTGAAAAATTTTTATCATCTTGCAAAAAAAGGTAAAGCTTTAGATATAGCAACAGGTCTTGGGAGAAATGCTATTTTTCTTGCAGAAAAGGGTTTTATTGTAGATGCTGTTGATATATCAGATGTAGCTATAAATAAATTAAAACAATTAAAACATCCTAATATAAATCCTATACAGGCAGACCTTGATTTTTATAATCTAAAAAATAGTGAGTATGACCTTATCGTTAATATAAATTTTTTAAATAGAAGATTATTTCCACTTATTAAAGAAGCACTGAAACCTGATGGCGTTTTAATATTTGAAACATTTTTGATGGATGGCAATTCTCACATTAAAACAAAAGATTACCTTTTAAGACCAAATGAGTTAATTCACTGTTTTATTGATATGAGAATAGTTTTTTATCAGGAAAAAACTACTACAAAAATCACAGGCGAAAAATCCTCTGTTGCATCTTTAATAGCAGTAAAAAAATGCAAATTAATATAAATCCAAAAGTTAAAAAAGTCCTTTCACTGGCTATTCCTGTTGCTATAAGCAATTTCATAGATATGTTTCAAATGCTTATAGATTTGTTAATGGTTGGAAGAATTTCTCCGGAAGCTATAGCAGCTGTTGGAATGAGTATTCAGTTTATGGGACTTATATATGTTCTTTCTTCTCCTTTCTCTGTTGGTGCAAATGCATTAATATCAAGATTTATAGGTGCAAACCAAAAGGCTGATGCTGAAAAATCTTTATTTATTATTTCCTTTTTTGCCCTTTTAGTAGCTTTACCTATTGCTATTACAGGTATACTTTACTCAAAGTATTTTTTCTTAATTATGGGTACTTCCAAAGAGGTAGCTTTAGTAGGAGAGAAGTATTTTTCTATACTTTCTTTTGTTATTCCTGTAGTTTTTGTAGGTTCTGTTTTTTATAGTGGTATGTATGCTTCTGGTGACTCAAAAACTCCATTAAAAATAGGTATATTTACAAATATCGTTAATGCTATTTTAGATTACATTCTTATCTTTGGAAAATTTGGATTTCCAGAATTAGGGGTAAAAGGAGCAGCAACAGCAACTTTAATAGCTTATACTCTAGATTTAATTTTATTTTTATATGTTTTTATAAGCAATAAAACAACTATTTCTTTAAAGAAAAATTTCCAGTTTGAGTATATAAAAAGAGCGTTAAAGGTTGGAATACCAGCAGGAATAGAAAGGATTATCACGTATTCTTCTTTTATAGCTTTTGTAAGGATAATAGCTGAGTATGGTACATATACTCTTGCTGGATATCAGGTCGGTCTTAGAATAGAGGGTCTTGGTTTTATGCCGGGTTTTGGATTTACTACAGCAGCTATGGCTCTTGTAGGACAAAGTCTTGGAGCAAAAAAACCTAAAGAAGCAGAAGAGTATGCAATACTTACTGCTAAAATCGCAAGCTGGTTTATGGGATTATTTGGAATTGTGATGATTATTTTTCCAGAGTATCTTGCTTCTTTGTTTACCAGTGATAAAAACACAATAGAGCAGGCATCTGTTTATATAAGATTGGTTGGATTTTCACAGGTTCCTTTAGCGTATGTATTTGTTTTAAGTGGCGCTTTAAGAGGAGCTGGAGCTACAAAAATAACTTTACTGGTTAACGCAACATCTCAATGGTTGTTCAGGATAATTCCATCATTTATTGTTATGCAATTTTCAAATAATATTTTATGGATTTACATAATAATGAATTTAGAAACCTATATAACAGCTTTATGGTTATGGTATATTTTTAAGAGAGGAAACTGGAAATATATAAAGGTTTAAAAAATGGGGATAAATTTTGAAGAGCTTTTAAAAACAAAAGAAGAACTTCAAAAGAAAATTGAGGAAAAGCAAGACAAATCATTAAAACAAGAGATTAAGCAGTATCTGCCACAGCCTATGCAGAAGATGCTTGATACTCAGGAAGGAACATATCTGCTTATAGCTCTTGCTATTATATTTGTTTTCCTTGCTGTTAAAGTTATAGGATTTGCTTTTAATCTGTTTATCAGGATAGGTTTTATTCTTGCAGTGGCAGCTGCTTTATATTTTGGGTATGTTTATTTCTTTTCTACCTCATAGATAGTGTTTTTGTTTTCTATTAACAGTCTGGTGTTATTAATTTTTACATTATATATATTTTTGTTTTTATAAAAGCAAATATTTTCTACACAATTTTTTTCATAAAGTGGGATAAAATCTATGGTATAAAAGTTATCTAATCTCTTAGAATAAACATAAATTTTATATGGATTTGATTTATTTAGTGCTTTTTTTATGTTCTGATTTAAAAAATCACTTATGATAATAGAAAACTCATTTTGTTTAGAAATAACCATGTAAGGCTTTCTTTTACCTTGAAATACATATATTTTATAGCTCTTTGAAAAATCCTTTGATAAAAACAAAAATATGGTTGCTGAAATAATCAATGCAGTAAGTTTATAAAATATATTCATACTTACAAGCAGTATAAACACCAAAACGATAATATATACTATTACAAGTGATAAATCTGGAGAAAAACCTCGAAGATAACCTTCGTCTATATAAAAAAATCTAACTACTTTTAAGAAAGCCAGTCCAAATAAATCCATCAGTTTAACTATAGGTTCTATAGAAAAGCCTGTTAATATGTTAGGTATAGATAATCCTACGAAAATGTACATAGGGATTAAAGCTAAAGAGGTAGATATAATTGATATTGGAGAAAAAGCTCCAAAGTTGTATAAAATTACAGGTAATGTAAATATAGTTGCTATAAAAGATAATAATACTGAACTTAGCCCTATGTTTAAAAATTTGTACTTAAATGCAGAAATAGAAATAAACTTTATACTTAAAATAATACCTACAGCAGCCAAAAAAGATAGTTGGAAACTTATGCTAAACAAGCTTTCTGGTGATACTAACAAAACAATAAAAGCCACAAAAAACAAAATATTGATAGGATTAACTCTAAGTTCCAAGTATTTCCCCAAAAAGTACAAAAAAGCCATGAAAGAAGCTCTAATAACAGGTATATGTAGTCCGGTAAATACTGCATAAAAAGGTAGTGAAGTTAAAATGATTTTATATCTTAAATCTCTTCTTTTGATAGAAAAGATAAAAAAAGCGATAAGTAATCCAACATGTAAACCACTTATTGCTAAAAGATGAATAAGTCCTGTTTCTATAAAAGTTTTATATGTCTTATAAGATATATTATCTCTTTCACCAAAGATTATAGCCTTTCCTATAGCAAAGGACTTTTCGTTTAAACTATTTTCTTTGTAATTTTCAATTAAAAAATCTCTTAAAGCAAACAAGAAATATAAGGGGCTTTCTTTTTTTAAAAGAAAATTATCCAGCAAAAACATATTAATCTTTTTATCATGTAATTTAATCTTTCCAAAGGCTGAAATCTCTGATAGAAGATAAACTTTTTGATTTTTTTTGTAATAAACATTTATTTTTTTGAATTTTAAGTTATCAATATCAGAATCAAGAACAAAACAAGTTGCCTTTTCATAATGTTTTAATTTCTCTGGAATACTTGTTATTACACAATCTACAAATACATAAGGCTGTGTTATAGGTTTTATGTTTTTATAGATTATATGCATACCAAAAAGGAAAACTCCTGTAGCAAATAAAAAAAATCCTACTTTTCTTGAAAATATAAACCCTGCCAGTAGAAAAATAAAAGGTAAAGCTATGCTAATAGATATATTTATGTAATGATTTAAAACAATTCCTGTGGAAAGAAAAACAAATAAGATAAAAAATATATTTTTCATAAATTCTTAATCTAAAATCCCTGCAATCGCTTCAATTTCTATTAAAGCTCCTTTTGGTAAGTTGCTAACTTCTACTGTAGACCTTGCTGGTTTATGGTTTTTAAAAAACTGGGCATATATCTGATTTACTATTTCAAAGTCCGAAAGATTTTTCAAAAAGATAGTGGTTTTAATAACATTATCCATGCTCATATTTGCTTCTTCTAAAATAGCTTTTATGTTTTTTAGAACTCTTATTGTCTGCTCTTCTATTCCACCTGATACTACTTCTTGAGTTTCAGGGTCTATAGCTATCTGTCCAGATATAAATAAAAACGATTCATATTTTATAGCTTGGGAATAAGGACCTATAGCCTTAGGAGCTTTTTCAGTTTCAATCCTTTGCATCTTTATTCCTCTTTAGTTAAATTTCCTCTAATTTTATTCTACCTTCATAAAGTGCTTTTCCAACAATAACTCCATAAATTCCATAATGTCTAATATTATATAACTTGATAACATCTTCTAAACTGCTTATACCACCAGATGCTATAACTGGATGTTTTAAACTCTGTGCCAGTTTTTTTGTACCTTCTACATTTGCCCCTGTTAAAGCACCATCTCTATTTACATCTGTGTATAGGAAACCCCAGACATCTAAATCATCAAATAGTTTTGCAAACTCTATAGGAGTATATTCTGTTTTTTCCAACCATCCTTTTATAGCTACTTTTCCATCTTTTGCATCAATACCGATTACAATTTTCTCTGGAAAATCATTTATTAATCTAATTGTTTCTTCTTTGTTTTGATAAGCCATACTTCCAATAACAACTCTTTCAGCTCCTATATCAAGGATTGCTTTTACAGCTTCGTAATTTCTAAGTCCTCCTCCAAACTGAACAGGAATGGAAACTGACTTTATTATATTTTCTACAATTTTTATGTTCTTAGGTTTGCCTTCAAATGCTCCATCTAAATCAACTATATGTAGATGTTTTGCACCTTTTTCTTCCCACATTTTAGCTATTTCTACTGGGTTATTTCCATAAATTTTTGCAGAATCAGGATTACCTTTATAAAGCCTTACAGCTTTACCGTCTTTTATATCTACTGCAGGAATTATAAATTCTTTTAAATCCATAGACTTACCTCCTGATTTTATTATATAACGATTTCATCTATTTTTTTTGACATTTCATCAAATTGATACTAAAATTAAAAACAAATACAAAAAATAACAAAAATAAAACAAAAAGTTGTAAAAATTTTTTACAAAAATTAGTAAGTAGTTAAAAATAATAGAAAATA
>JALSSG010000001.1 GCA_026984355.1 Hydrogenothermaceae bacterium | reverse complement strand
TCAAAGTCAACTTTAATAAACTCTCTAGGAATTCTATATTCTTTTCTTACAGCTGTAATAATACCTTCTTTTAAAGCCTTTTCTATAATTTCTTCTGGTACATTTTTTTCTTTTGCTACTGTTTCAATTACGTTCTTTAGCTTAACAGACATGCAAAGTCTCCTGTTTAAAATTCAAGTTTTGCGGAGGAAACCTTATCATAAGGTATGTCTATAGTTTCCCCCTCTTCTTCTAATTTTATCACATCATTTTCTATTCCTTTTAGTTTTCCCCTAAAGGAAGTTTTTTCATGAACAGGTTCCTTTGTATATATACGAATATCTCTGCCTTTGAAAATGTTATATTCATCTTTGTTCTTTAGTTTTCTATCTAACCCAGGTGAAGAAACCTCCAGTATGTAAGGATATGGAATAGGGTCTTCAATATCTAAAAGGGCTCCTATTCTTCTGCTGACCCATTCACAGTTTTCTATAGTTGTTCCTTCAGGATTATATATATATATTCTCAATACAGGTCTTGCCCCTTTTATAAATTCTATATCTACAAGTTTTAAGTTCCTTTCTTCTAAAATAGGTAATACCAGTTCTTTGACTTTTTCCTCAATCATGATTATTTAACAACACCTTACTAAAATTTTTTTCACTGGAATAAATATAAAATGTTTTTTTAGATTTTCAATTAGATAGTTAAAGGGATAAAATTTCTTTCTCTTTTACTTGAAGAATTTTGTTTATTTCTTCTATATATTTATCTGTAATTTTCTGTAGTTTTTCTAAAGCTTTTTTTACTTCATCTTCAGAAAAACCTTCATTTTTTAACTCTTCTATATTATCTTTCTCATCTCTTCTTATATTCCTAACGGCTATTCTAGCTTCTTCTGCTATTTTATTTAGCATTTTTACTATCTCTTTTCTTCTTTCTTCTGTAAGAGGAGGTAGATTTAATCTAATCACATTACCCTCTGTTTGTGGAGTCGCTCCTATGTTTGCTTCTAAAATTGCTTTTTCAATTGCTGGTACTGCATTTTTATCCCATGTCTGAATAAGTATTTGAGTAGGCTCTGGTATTGTAATTGATGCTATCTGTTTTAGAGGTATTTCTGAGCCATAATAATCTACCTTTATATTCTCAACAAGTCCTGTTGATGCTCTTCCTGTTCTAATTCCTGCTATTTCTTCTTTAAACTTCTCAACAGCTTTCTTCATTCTACTTTCTGCTTCTTTTAGATAGTCATCTATCATTTGTCCTACCTCCCGTGTATATTAACTAACCAATGAACCTACATCTTCGCCGAGTACTATTTTCTTTAGATTACCTGGCTTCTTTATATTAAATACAATAATAGGTAAATTATTTTCCTTACATAGAGTTATTGCCGTATGATCCATTACTTTTATTCCTTTATTTAGAGCATCCATATAAGATATCTTTTTTAGTAGTTTTGCATCTGGATTTTTCTCAGGGTCTTTATCGTATATACCATCAACTTTTGTACCTTTAAGTAGAACATCTGCCTTAATCTCTGCAGCTCTTAAAGCACCTGTTGTATCAGTAGTAAAAAAAGGACTTCCAGTACCTGCTGCAAAAATAACAACCCTTCCTTTTTCTAAATGTCTTATAGCCCTTCTTCTAATATAAGGCTCAGCTATCTGCCTCATTTCTATAGCAGACATAACCCTTGTAGGTATTTCCTTTTTTTCAAGAACATCTTGAAGTGCAAGAGCGTTCATCACTGTAGCCAACATTCCCATATAATCAGCTGTAGCTCTATCCATACCTATAGCAGTTCCCTGCATTCCTCTAAATATATTTCCACCACCTATAACGATAGATATTTCTGTTCCAAGGTCATATACATCTTTAATTTCATTTGATAGTGTATTCATGAAATTAGGGTCAATTCCATAGGATAAATCCCCCATTAAAGCTTCTCCAGAAAGCTTAAGTAGAATTCTTTTATATTTCAGGTTCACTCCTCTTCCCCAAGTTCATACCTTGTAAATCTTCTTACCTGTATATTCTCTCCAATTTTTGCTATGTATTCTTTTATAAGTTCTTCTACTGTTTTTTTATCATCTTTTATATACGGCTGTTCTAATAAACACACCTCTTTAAAAAATTTTTCAAGTTTTCCCTCTGCTATTTTCTCTGCTATATGTTCTGGTTTTCCTTCAGCCAAAGCTGCTTCTCTAGCTATCTCTCCTTCTTTTTCAATTATTTCCTTTGGAACATCTTCCCTTTTTACCCATCTTGGTCTCATTGCTGCTATTTGCATAGCAAGTTCATTTGCAAGTTCTTTAAATAGCTCATTTCTTGCAACGAAATCCGTTTCACAGTTTAGTTCAAGTAAAACACCAATTCTTCCACCAGCATGAATGTATGCATGAATTAAACCTTCTTTTGTTTCTCTTCCTGCTTTTTTAGCTGCTTTTGCTATTCCTTTTTTTCTAAGTAGTTCTACAGCTGCTTCTATATCTCCACCAGTTTCTTCTAATGCTTTTTTACAGTCGAGCATTCCTGCTCCTGTTAGTTCTCTAAGCTTCTTAACAAGTTTTGCGTCTACTGCCATTTATAACTCCTCCTTTGCTTCTTCTATTTCTTCTGGAAGATTTTCTTTTACTTCTTTATCTACTGCTTTTTCTAATACTTCTTCTTTTTCTGGAGCATTAGCACCGTGTATTCCTGATTCTACTACTTCTATTCCTTCTTCTCTTGCTTTTTCAAGCAGTTCTTCTTCTATAGATTTTGCTTCTTCTACTGCAGTTCCAACACTTTCTCTCATAGACTTACCTTCTAAAATGGCATCAGCTATCTTAGAAGTTATAAGATTTATAGCTTTTATTGCGTCGTCATTTCCTGGTATAGGGTAATCTATCATTTCTGGGTCAGAGTTTGTATCTGCTATAGCTACAACAGGAATTCCAAGTTTATTAGCTTCTCTTACTGCTAATTCTTCTCTAACTGTATCTACTACATAAATAATATCAGGTAGCCTTTCCATATCAACTATTCCTTTTAAGAATTTTTCAAGCTTTTCTTTTTTCTTCTTTAGTCTTACTACTTCTTTTTTAGGTAGTATATCAAAAGCTCCTTCTTCTTCTATTTTTCTGAGTCTTTTTAATTTGTCTATACTTTTTCTAACTGTTCTAAAGTTCGTTAGAGTTCCACCAAGCCATCTTTGGTTCATATAGTAGGCACCACATCTTTGAGCCTGCTCTTCTATGATAGCTTGAGCCTGTTTTTTTGTACCTACAAAAAGAACTTCTGCTCCTTTTGCAACTTCATCTCTTATGAACTCACAGGCGGTTTTAAATAGAGGTATTGTCTTGGATAGGTCAATGATATGAATACCATTTCTTTTTGTAAAGATGTAAGGAGCCATTTTAGGATTCCATCTTCTTACCTGATGTCCAAAGTGAACACCAGCTTCTAAAAGCTCTCTCATAGTGATTTCACAAGCCATATTCTTCCTCCTAAGGGTTTATTCTTCCGTCCCTGAAAACCCAAAAGGGCAACCCTTTTGAAGCAAGGGACGTGCTTTTTGATTTTAGCCTTTATAATATATCATATTTGACGATATATTCAAACAGAGGAGTTTATGAAAAAGTTATATCTATATCTTTATAAAAGATACTTTACATATCTGTTTATAATTTTTCCTTCTTTTGTTGCTGTTACGTTGCTTGCTGATATTATTGAACTGTTTAGAAAAATTAAAGTTATGATTTTTGCTGATATTATTTTATATGTCATTTATCAAATACCTGAGAAAGTATACTACGTTCTTCCTGTTTCTACAGTAATAGCACTGATTTTTTTGGCTAGAGAACTTATCAATAAAAACGAAGTTCATGCTATTTTAACAAGTGGTATTTCTATCAAAGATATATCTATATCATTAGTTTTTATAACAATTTTTATAACAGCCTTGCAAATTGGAAATCTGGAGTTTTTGATGCCACAAGCTAAGTTAAAATCTATAGAAATATACAATAAGCTAAAGAGGAGTTATTCAAATGATGAAGAAATAAAATTTGCATATAACACATGGGTTTCTTTAGAGAAGGATTTATTTTTGTATTTTGATTTTATAGATTTTGAAACTAAAGGAGGAAAAAACTTAGTACTGATTAGATTTGACGAGAATTATTATCCAGTTTATAGGGTAGAAAGTAAAAGTTTTAAGGTATTAAAAAATAGCATTGAAACCTTCAGTAGCAGGGTAATAGTTATTCAAAATATTGATAACATAGATGTCCAATTTGTAAATCAGTACACTCTTCCTTTTAAAATTGATATTAACGATTTAAAAACGCTTGTAGCAAAAAGAAAACCAATTTCTTTAACTCAACTTTATGAAACAGCCAAAATAGCTGAGGAATATGGTCATAAGTACAGTTATTATTGGAGTAAGTTTTATTCTAAGCTTGCTTCTATATTTGCTCCTACTGTTTTATCTGTTTTTGCTGTACCTTTTATATGGACCAGGAGAAAAAACAGACTTTTTTTTATATTTGTTGGAATCATGCTTTATTGGTATCTTATTGCATTACTTTCATCTATATCTTCTACAGGATTAGTTCCTTACCAGATTACCCTCTCTGTTGATGTAGCTTTTATCATAATAGGTATATTCTATCTTCTTAGATTGAGATTTATTGAGCTTTAGGATATGACCCTAAAACCTTAAAAAATGGTGTTTTTTCTTTTAACTCTTCTAAAGCTTTTTTTACATGTGGATTTTCTATATGCCCTTCTATATCTGTAAAGAATATATAATCCCATGCTTCTGTTTTTTTAGGTCTTGATTCAATTTTTGTCATATTAATTTTATTTTTGTATAGGGACTCTAATGCTTTATATAGTGCTCCTACTTCATTTTTTACAGAGAAGATAAATGTAGTTTTATCCTTATCTGTTGGAGAGGGAATATTCTTTCCTATTATTAAAAATCTGGTAAAGTTTTGAGGATATATATCTATTTTTCTTTCAAGAATGTGGAGTCCATAAAGCTCTGCTGCTGCTTCACTTGCTATTGCAGCTGCTTCATAGTCATCTTTTACAATTTCTGCTGCTTTAGCTGTACTTTCTACTTCTATTGTTTGAACATGAGGCATATATTTTTGCAACCATTGCTGGCTTTCAGCAAATCCAAATCTATGAGAGTAAACTCTTTTTATCTGGGAAATATCTGGATTTATGCTCATTAAATGAAGAGATATTTCTATAACTATTTCACCAGTAATTTTTAAGGGATAATCTATAAGTAAATCTAAGGTGTGATTTATAGCTCCTTCTATTGTATTTTCAACAGGAACAACTCCATAATCAACCCTGTCTTTTACAATTTCTTCAAAAACATCTTTTATAGTAGGTACTGGAATATGCTCTACAGAATGTCCAAATTTTCTTATACTTGCTAAATGTGTGAAAGTAGCTCTTGGTCCAAGATATGCAACTTTTAGATTTTCCTCTGTAGCTCTACAGGCTGATATTATTTCTCTAAAAACAGGTTTTATAGCATCTGTTGGAAATTCTCCATACTGCTTATTTAATTTTTCTAATTTTTCAAAAATCTGACGTTCTCTTTTAGGGTCATAAACTGGTTCGTTGTATTCTTTTTTTAATTTACCAACTTCTTTTGCTATTTTAGCTCGCTCATTTAAAAGTTTTACAATTTCTTTATCTATCTTATCTATATCTTTTCTTAATTTGTCTAGTTTTTGTTTGTATTCTGTATTCATTTTTCCTCTTTTAAAATTGTTTTTTCTACAATCTGTTTTAAATCTTCATATATATTTTTATTTCCTGCAATTACATTTCCATCTAAAATTTCTTGTCCTTGAAAATTCGTGAATACACCTCCTGCTTCCTTTACAAGTATATACCCTGCGGCAATATCCCATATAG